>PLYG01000219.1:1719-19234 GCA_003153335.1 Betaproteobacteria bacterium
GATCGCCAAGAACGCCGGGCTGTGGTCGAATGTCGCGGGCGGGCTGATCGGCGGTATCTGGCTGGTCAAGTTGGGCATCAATCGCGGCCTGTGGGTGTTTGGCGTGATCCAGGCCGTGGTGATCCTGGGCTTTGTGTGGCTGGCCGAGGTCGGTCCGAGCAGACTCGTGCTGGGCATCGTGATCGGTTCCGAAGCGTTCGGGGTGGGGCTGGGCACCGCCGCTTTTACCGCGTATATCGCCCGGACGACCGACCCGCGATATACCGCGACACAGTTTGCGCTGTTCACCAGCCTCGCGTCGGTGCCGCGCACCTTTGCCAATGCCTCGACCGGCTATATCGTCGCGCAAACCGGGTGGTTTGGTTTCTTCCTGTTGTGTGCAGTGCTGGCGATCCCGGGTCTGCTGTTGTTGCCCACGGTGGCGCCATGGAACGAACCGCCGCCACCGGGCGTCGAAGCGCCATCGACTTAAAGCAGGTGCACGTCTTGCAAACGGTAAACAAGCTAGTCCTGGCGTTCGCATTGCTGCTGGGTGGCTGCGCGGCGCTGGATCCCCACAATATCCTGTTGCGGAATGTGCGCGATCCCAACCCCGACTTTCAGCTCAATGTGCTGGGCGAATGGGGGCGTACCGCGGCCTTCGACTTTGTCTGGGATACCATCAACCAACGGTATGTGGATCCCGGATTCAACGGCATCGACTGGCGCGCGATCGGTGCCAGATACCGGGCGCTGGCGATGATCGCGAGGCACGATGACGAATTCTGGGATGTGCTCAATCGAATGACGGGCGAGCTGCGTGACTCGCATACCCGCGTCGAGGTGCCGAAATTCGTGGCGCTGCGCCGCCGTCAGGAGTTCGTGTCGCTGGGCCTCGACATCGGCCGGGTGGAAGGCAAGATTGTCGTGGTCAGCGTCACGCCGGATTCCGACGCGTACTGGGCCGGCGTGCGTCCCGGGATGGAGGTCGCGCGCATCGACGGCGCACCGGCGGAAGAGCGCTACGCGCCGGTGTTCGCTGCCGAACGCGAACAGTCGACGCAATGGGCGAAGGAACGGCGCGTATTCCGCACCTTGCTGCTGGGCGAGCCGGATACCAAACTCGCGTTTGAAATCATTCGGGCCGATGGCTCGATGCTCGCGGCGACACTCACGCGCAAGGTGATCAGGGCGGCACCGAGCGCGACCGCGCGAAAGCTGCCCTCGGGCTTTGGCTACATCCGGTTCACCGGCTTTTTCAGGTCGCTGCGCGCGCAAGTGCTGGGCGCGATCCAGACCCAGCGCAGCCTGCCGGGACTCATCATCGACTTGCGCAACAACGCCGGCGGCTCGGCCTCGATGGTCGAGGATATCGCCGAACAACTCGTCAAGGAAAAGACCGACGTCGGAACCATCATCACCCGTACCGGACAGCCGGTCACCTTGTTCGGCTATCCCGTAGAGAAAATCAAGCGCACGCTGGCCGGTTCGCCGTCTGCCTATGACAAGCCGGTCGTGGTGCTGGTCAACGCCGGCAGCGCGAGCGCCAGCGAAATGCTGGCTGGCGGACTGCAGGACATCGGCCGCGTCAAGGTGATCGGCCAGCGGAGTTGCGGCTGCCTGCTCGGCTTTCTCGGCTACGCAACGGTTCCCGGCGGCGCGGAGCTCGCGTATTCGGAAATCGGCATGGTTTCGGCCAAGGGCCATCGCATCGAGCGCGAAGGTGTGCTTCCCGATATCGAGGTGCCCATCACGCGCGAGGATCTGCGGCTGAATCGCGATCGCACGCTCGAAGCCGCCGAAGACCTGCTGCGTAAGATCGCGGAGAATCCGGCGACCAAGGGTTAACCCGCCGCCTCGGATCATGGATGTTGTGGACGAACTCCACGAAAAGTATTTGTTACGACCTAGGCATATTGCATTTGCGGGTCATGGTCCCAACTTTGTAAACACGTACCAACCGGAGCACGACATGGAAAAGGTCAAGAAATCCCCAGCCGAGTGGAAGGCGCAGTTGACCAAGATGCAATACAACGTGACACGCGAACACGGCACCGAGCGAGCATTTACCGGCGAGAACTGGGACAACAAGAACCCGGGCATTTACCGCTGCGTCTGCTGCGCGCTGGAGTTATTCGACGGCAAGACCAAGTTCGACTCGGGGACCGGCTGGCCGTCATTCTGGGCCCCGGCGCAACCAGAAAACGTCCAGGCCAAGGAAGACCGCGGTTTGTTCATGCGCCGCACCGAAGTGCTGTGTGCCCGCTGCGACGCGCATCTGGGGCACGTCTTCGATGACGGACCCGATCCGACCGGCTTGCGCTACTGCATGAACGGGGCGGCGTTGAAGTTCGAGGAAGAGAAGTAACCCGCCGCGGACAGAGCAGCGGGAACGCTTCATGGATGTGCGCCAGCAGCATGGCCCACAGAGAGCGCGTCGCACCAGCGCCTGCACTGCGGCAATGGCGGCCGCAGCAAGCCCAGACGCTGTTTGAAACATCACACCCGCCGCCCCGTCCGTTGCGCCGCCGGGCGCGAATACCCATCGTGGATGCAGCAGTAAAAGTGTAGGTGCTCGTGTAGGGATGAGCCGAAGCGGTGGATGAAGACCACCGCCTCGATGCGTGCCGAGTTGCCGCACCTGGGACGGTGTTCGCGCAAACAGTGTTCCACCACGCGCAGAAAGAGCTGTCCGCTATCGCAACGTCCGTTCGGGACGCCGGCGCTGATAGCACAGGGTGCTGGGCGGCACGCGGTTGACGGCCACGGTTGACAGCGGCAGAGATGTTCGGTCGGTTCATAAAAAAATAAGTCTGCACATCGCATGGCTCTTTGCATCGGCGATTTGCAGCACGCTGACATCTTGCCAACAATGTTTCCTGATTGCGTTTTGACGGTATCGCGATAAGCAATCAGCGGAGCACCGAAATCAAAGATGGTTTCCGATGGCCGCGCAAAACGAAGGGATGAAAGGGAGTGCGCAAATTTTTTGAGGAACTACAATGGGCCCAAGAAAGAGGTAATTGCCGTTCGGCGATATAACTTCTCGTGCTGGTTCACATTCTTTAGCGGCGATGATCAAGAGGGAGGTTAGCATGCTATTTCTTCGGCGCTGGATATGGGTCGCGCTGTGCGTTTTGACGTGTGCGGCACCATCGTTCGCAGCCACGCTGACCCTGGAGGTTACTTCCCCCACGGTGCCTTTGGGCGGCAAGGCCTGGTTCACCGGCAAGCTTGACGGCAAAGGGATTTTGGTCAATCTTGCGGTCAACGGCATTGCCGGCGGCAACGCCAGTGTCGGATACATCAATTCGCAAAACGGGCTGTACGAGGCGCCAACCAAGATGCCGTCGACCAACCCGCTGACCGTCACTGCGACTACGACGACCACGCCGATGCAGACAGCGAGCGCGATGTTGACATTGACCGGGCCAGCGATGCCGGTAATTTCCAGCGTATCTCCGCTTACGCTGAATTGCGGTCCCTATACGTTGACAATCAAAGGTGGCGTGTTCTCGACAGCCTCGGTGGTGTGGGTCAATGGCGAAGCGCGGCCGACTGCTTACGTGTCGAGTACGCAGTTGACGGCCACCGGCACCGCGAGCAGTGCGGGTGCGCTGAAGGTCGAAGTCGTGAATGCCGGTAATGTCCATTCAATCGTCAACACCCAGGTCCAGGTAGGTACCTGCGGCGGTACAACGCCGCCCGTTACGCCACCACCGGCTAGCCCACCGCCGGTTTCGCTGCTGCCGGCTGACCCGGCTACCGTTGCTGCGGCACGCTTGCTGGAACAAGCGACGTTCGGCACGAGCGCGGCCGAGTTCGCGCTGGTCAAGCAGATTGGCGCATCGGCATGGCTGTCGCAGCAACTGGCCTTACCCGCATCGCCGCTGCCGGTAACGAGCGACCTGAATGCGCTGCGCAGGAATTGGTACATGAATATGGCGTCAGGCCCTGATCAGGTGCGGCAACGAATGGTTTTCGCGCTGTCGCAAATATTTGTCGTGTCGGCCGACAAGAATCCATACGGGAACGAGATGCAACCCTGGCTGGTGACCTTGTCGAACAATGCGCTGGGCAATTTTGGCGTGTTGTTGCGCGAAATGTCGCTCAATCCGTCGATGGGTAAATACCTCGATATGGGCAACAGCGTGATTCCGACCCCGAACGAAAACTATGCACGCGAAGTGATGCAATTGTTCACGCTCGGGCCGAATCTGCTGAACCAGGATGGCAGCCTGCAACTGGATGCCGGCGGCAAGCCGATTCCAACCTACGACGAGGCGCGCATCAGCGATTTTGCCAAGGCACTGAGCGGCTGGACTTATCCCGGCAATAGCACCAGCGGTCTCAATTGGGAGAACTTTACCGGCCCACTGCAGCCACGGGATAACTTTCACGACAAGAGCGCGAAGACTTTGCTGCTGGGCATGGCGCTGCCGGCCAAGCAGACTGCGCAACAGGATTTCGATGCGGTGATGCAGAACCTGTTCCAGCATCCGAATCTGCCGCCGTTTATCGCAACCCGCTTGATTCGCGCGTTTGTCACCAGCAATCCGAGTCCGGCATATATCAAACGCGTCGCCGACGTGTTCGCCCACAGCGGCGGCGGGCGCGGCGATTTGAAGGCGGCATTGAGCGCAGTGCTGCTTGATCCGGAAGCGCGGATGGATGGCCCGACACTCACGGAGGGGCGGCTGAAGGATCCGATGTTGCATTCGCTGAGTCTGATTCGGGCGCTCAACGGCACGGTGATCGATCCGTCGAATCTGTTCTGGGATTACTTCCTGATGAGCGAAAAGCTATTGAATTCACCCAGCGTATTCAACTTCTCCACTCCGATGACGCGCTTGCCGGGTTCGCCGCAATACTATGGGCCTGAGTTCCAGATTTATGCGGCCAGTCTTGCCGTTGCACGCGCGAATTTCCTGTACGCGTTGCTCAACGGCGACTACAAGTCGATGATTAGCATAGACATCACACCGTTTGTGAGTGTCGCGGCCAATTCGCAAATGCTGATCAATCTGGTCGACGCCAGCTTGATGCAGGGACGGATGTCGCCCTCAACCGCGCAGGCGATCAATGTCGCGTTGTTCGCTTCGACCGACAATCGCCAACGTGCGATCACAGCGTTGTATCTGACTGCGATCAGCGCCGAATTCGCGGTGAACGAATGAACGCGCGACCATTTCACGACAGGGATGCCATCATGAACAGCAAGGAGATGACGCGTAGAGGTTTTCTCGGGCTGGGCGCGCGGGCCGGCATGCTCGGAACATTATCGACACTTGGACTGGTAGGCCTGGCGCGTCCGGCGCGTGCCGCCGTGGCAGACTACAAGGCACTGGTTTGCCTGTATATGTACGGTGGGAACGACGGCAATAACCTGATCGTGCCGCTGGATGCCTCGCACTACGGGAAATACCAGGCGATCCGCAGTGCCAGCGGTCTGGCGCTTTCGGCTGCGGCGAATACTTTGATGCCACAGCGCAGCGCGGTCCTGCAGGCGGTCGCTAACCCGGCGTTCCAGCCGTTTGCATTCCATTACGGCGTACCCGAAATCGATGCATTGTACGGTCAGGGCAAAGTCGCTGTTGTATTGAACATGGGGAATTTGAGTCAGCCGCTCAGCAAAGCGCAGTACTTGGCTGGCACTGGTGTCCCGCCGCAATTGTTTTCGCATTCGGATCAGACGATACAGATGCAGGCGGGCACGCCCTCGTCCGCTTCGACCGGCTGGGGCGGCCGGTTGGTCGATGGCTTGGGCACCGGCGGCCATCTTGATTCGGTCTCGGTCGACTCCAACGGTTTGTTTGTCGAGGGGGCATCAACTCACGGCAATCTGATACCGTCGTCCGGCCAACTCAGTTTGGCCGGAATGAACTTTTGGCCACAAAGTGCCGCCGACGCACGCAAGAATGCGTTGCTGCAAATACTCAATACCGATATGGGCAACGTCTTGTCGAACGCTGGAAATAAAGCGCTCGCGAATGGCATGACGCTCATTGCCGATTTGCAAGCGGCGAATTCAGCGGCGCCGTTGCAAACAGTGTTTCCGGGAACCTCGCTGGCCAATCAGTTAAAGGTGGTCACGCAATTAATCAAGCTGCGCGCCGGCCAAGGGCCGGGCCGCCAGGTGTATTTCGTGTCGCAGAACGGATTCGACACGCACAGCGGCCAGTCCTATCAGCAATGGGACATGCTGAATCATGTATCGCAGGCGATGAACGCGTTCCAGCGTGCACTGCTCGAAATCGGTGCGGCCAATCAGGTCACGAGTTTTACGATGTCGGACTTCGGGCGCACCTTGCAACCGGCCAGTAGCGGAACTGATCACGCCTGGGGCAACCACCACCTTGTGATTGGCGCGGCGGTACAAGGAGGGATGTATGGACAGTTCCCGGATTTTACGCTGGGCGGGGCGGATGACGCGACCGGGCGCGGCGCGTGGATACCGCAGTTTTCCAATCAACAGTTCGGCGCGACGCTCGGGAAGTGGTTTGGCGCAGACCCGACGATGCTGGATACTCAAGTGTTTCAAACCGAATTGGCCAACTTTTCCCGCCAAGACCTGGGATTCATGGGTTAATTCACGGAGTCGTGCAAGAGTTTCGCGCCACTTGCTGGATTTGTTCGTGATGTAACGGTACTGGCCCGAACGATTTTCCAGGCGGTCGCGCATGAAACTGCACGAGGCTGGCGGCAAAAAAGCGCGGCGCAGTTCGAGCCACTATGCGCCGAACTTGAACTCCGATAGAACGGCTTCTCTTTAAAGCCTGGCATTGGCAGGACTTTCCAGCCAAAAATGCTCCAAACCCCGCGCTAGTGCTAGACTTTGACACTCACATGTGGGACCACAATGATACAAACCACCGATTCGCTGCCCGGTCTCGTTTTCAAGAATTGCCTGTTCGAATTACCGCTCGATTATTCCCATCCCGAAAAAAAGACGGGTGTGTTTGCACGCATCGTTGCCGCTTCAGGCAAGCAAGAGTCCGATCTCCCGTATATGGTGTTCTTTCAGGGCGGGCCGGGATCGGGCTCACCGCGCCCGATGGGCAATACGGGCTGGATCAAGCGCGTCCTGAAGGAATACAAACTGGTCCTGCTCGATCAGCGCGGGACCGGGCTTTCCACGCCGATCACCGCANNAATATCTGAGACATT
This sequence comes from Betaproteobacteria bacterium, assembly GCA_003153335.1. GTDB lineage: Bacteria > Pseudomonadota > Gammaproteobacteria > Burkholderiales > Casimicrobiaceae > PALSA-1005. Next base: position 8,866 of record PLYG01000219.1, read on the forward strand.
TCCGCGCCGACAATATCGTGCGTGACGCGGAAGCCATCCGCAAGCAGTTGATCGGCGATCAGCCGTGGAGCATCCTGGGGCAGAGTTACGGCGGCTTCTGTTCGATGCACTATCTGTCTGCCGCGCCGGAAGGTCTCAAGGAAGTGTTGATCACGGGGGGCATCCCGTCACTGACCCGCCCGGTGGACGATGTGTATCGTGCAACATACAAGCGCGTTATCGACAAGAACCGGCTCTACTACCAGCGCTACCCGGGGGACGTGAAAAGGGTGCGCGCCATCGTGCGCCATCTGCTTGACCACGACGTGAAGATGCCCAGCGGCGGAAGGCTGACCGCGCCGCGCTTTCTGCAGCTTGGCCTGCAATTCGGCATGAGCGATGGCTTTGAGGCCATCCACTATCTGGTTGAAGAAGCGTTTGTCGATGGCGTCGATGGGAAAAACCAGCGGGAAATGAACTGGAATTTCCTGGTCCATCTCGAACCGCTTCAATCGTTCGATACGAACCCGATTTTTTCGCTGATGCAGGAGGCGTGCTACACGCAGCAGACGGCCAGCAACTGGTCAGCGGATCGTCTGATGGCGGAATACCCCGAGTTCGATCTGAATCATGGTGGCGCCATTCTGTTTACCGGCGAAATGATCTATCCGTGGATGTTCGACACGTATTCGCAGTTGCAGCCGCTCAAACAGGCCGCCGACATCCTCGCAAAGGACGACAACTGGCCGATGCTCTACGACGTGGAAAAACTGAAGGCAAACCGCGTTCCGGTGGCCGCAGCAGTCTACTTTGACGACATGTACGTGCACCGTGAGCTTTCCGAAGAGACCGCACGGATCGTGCCGAACATGAAACTGTGGATCACCAATCAGTACGAACACAACGGGTTGCGGGCCGACGGCGAAGCGGTCGTGGATCGATTGCTGCAAATGGTGCGCGGCGAAGCCTGATCAGGGATTTCCCCGGTAGTTAAAATCGATCCGGCGCAAATGGCGCCATTTTGATTTCCGGTTCGCGGCCCATGACTTGGAGGGCGATGATGCGCGCCGTGACGCCGGCCAGCGTCAGCCCGAGATGCTGGTGACCGAAAGCAAAGAACAGGTTTCTGCCGTCGGGCGCGCGACCCAGGACCGGCAGATGATCCGGCAAAGACGGACGAAACCCCATCCAGGTCGTCATGTTGCCCGTCGGGATATTCGCGGCCAGCGCATTCATGTGGCGCGTCAGCAGTAGAAAGCGCTTGGGATCCGGCGCCAGGTGCAGGCCCCCGAACTCGACGGTGCCGGTCATTCGCAGGCCTGCGGACATCGGTGTCATGATGACTTTGCGTTCATACGATGCAACCGGAATGCTGAATCGCGGGAAAACACCCGGGAGCGTGATGTGATAGCCGCGTTCCGTGTCGAGGGGCACGGCATAGCCAAGCTGCGCTGCCAGTGTCTTCGACCAGGCTCCGCAACTGAGTACGAGGTGCCTGGCGCTGTGGCGCGCACCATTCGAGGCATGCGCAGTAAATTTGTCGGCGAGGCTGTCGATCCATGTCACTTCCGACTGCAAAAATCTTCCGCCGGCCGCGAGGTAAGCGTCATGCAACGCTTTGCTGACGGCATGGGGATCATCGACGTGACCGGTGCCGGTGAATTTCAATGCACCTTCGATGTGGGCCGTGATGTCCGGCGCGATCTCCCTGACCTGCGCCGGCGACAGCCAGACCGCATCGACACCGAACGCGCCAAGCCGGGCAATTTCTTTTCGTGCCGCCGGCGTCGATACAGGATTCTCGATCAGCACCAGGTGGCCATTCATGTGCATCAGGTGCGATGCCTCGGCTGCGCTCAGAAGGCTGGCCATGTCCGCTCGCGCGGTTTTTTGCAATGCAGACAGGGCCGTCACCCCGCGATCAAAGGCGCTTTGGCGGGAGGCCCACACGAATCGCAGCAGCCAGGGCAGAAAGGAAAACAGATAAGTGGGCCGGATGCGCAACGGGCTCTCGCCATCTAGAAGATAGCGCAATGCGCCGCGCACCACCTCGGGCGAGGCGAGGGGGAAGATCTGTTCGGTGGCAATGTGGCCGGGCTTGCCGAAGGAAGCGCCCAACCCAGGTTGCTCGCGATCAAGCAGCAGTACGCGCTGGCCAGCGCGAGCGAGGCGAAACGCGCAGGCCAGCCCGATGGTACCGGCGCCAACAACGATTACATCAGGGGCCTCATCCGGCATGGGAACGACTTAGGACTCCGTAACGCATTTATGAACAGGTCGATATTCCGATTCGCTATGCCGGGAACCTGGGTTTGGTGGCAATCGCGTGCTTGATGGTCATTTCCGCGTCGAGAAGTTCCGCCCCTGCCAAGGTGAGACGCGGAGCGCGCACCCGGGAACTTCCCATGCCAACCTGCTCCTGCGCCAGCTTGATCAGTTGCACAAACTTGACCACGGTATCGAGCTTGAGCAACGGCAGGAACCAGTGATACAAAGGCTCCAGCTCTTTCCATTTCCCGGCCCTGGCCATGTCGAACAGCACCACGGATTCGCGCGGATAGGCGTTCACCAGACCGGCGATCCAGCCGGTTGCTCCCGCGGCAACAGCCTCGACGATGAGGTCGTCGACGCCCACCAGAATATGCAGGCGATTGCCGATCAGCGACTTGATGGCCGCGATCCGGCGAATATCCGCGCTGGATTCCTTGACGGCAACCAGGTTGCGATGATCGGCGGCAAGTTCCGCCAACTGCGTGGGCAGGAAGTCGGTTTTGTAGGCGATCGGGTTGTTGTACAGCATGCAAGGCAGGGGTGTGGCGCGAATGATTGCCGAGACGTGGTGTTTCATTTCCCGCCAGTCACTCGAATAGACGTACGGCGGCAACACCATCAGTCCCGTACAGCCCGCTTCCGTCGCCATCTTTGCAAACGTGACCGCTTCATCGGTGGCAAGCGCGGCCACGCCGGACACGACCGCGCCGCGGGTGCCCGCAGCCTTGACGACGGTCTTGAGGACGGCCTGCCTTTCCGCGAAGGTCAGCGTCGCCGTCTCGCCCAGCGAGCCCAGTGGAACGATACCTGTGCAACCCGCGTCCAGCATCATCGCGACATGCCGGGACAGGAATTCGTGATCGACCGTTCCGTCGGCGTTAAAGGGGGTGGTGATGGCGGGCAGTACGCCGTTCCAGAAGGTGGTCATTTGCTTGTCGTCCTGGGTTGGATTGCAGTGGCATCGTGCGCAAGGCTCAACAACGTAATAAAGGCTGAGGTTGGCGCGTCACCGGGAATCAATGAATACCCCAGCAAAACGGGTCCGCCGGGTCCATCAGCAGCATACCTTCTCCGCAGACAAATGCCTGCCCGGTGATGGTGGGCACGATGCCGCCATTACCGCCACCCTCGCGCCGATAAGAACCCTCGAACACGCTGCCGACGATACTCTCCTGCCGCCACGTCGCGCCCTCGGCGAGCTTTCCGTCCGCGGCCAGGCACGCCAGTTTGGCGCTGGTCCCGGTCCCGCAGGGAGAGCGATCATAGGCGCTGCCCGGGCACAGGACGAAATTCCTGCTGTCCAGCGCAGGATCGGAGGGGACACCGAAGAGCTCGATGTGATCGACTTGTTCTCCATCGGGTCCCGTGACGTTTTCCGCGACCAGCGCATGGCGAATTGCCCGGCTGAAGGCGAGCAGCGCGTCGATGTTGTCCAGGCTCATTCTTCGATCACCGGCGTCCACCAGATAGAACCAGTTGCCACCCCAAGCGACATCACCGCTAACCGGGCCATACCCTTCGACGTTAACGATCACGGCCTTGCGGTAGCGCCAGGAGGGGATATTCTGAATTGACACCTTGCCATCGGGCCGCAGCGTACAGCTCACCGTGCCGACAGGAGTGTCCACACGATGCACGCCCGGCGAAATCCTGCCGAGGTAGTGCAAGGTCGCAATCAAGCCGATGGTTCCATGTCCGCACATGCCGAGATATCCGACATTGTTGAAATAGATGACTGACGCCACGGATGTTACCTCGACCGGCGGCATCAGGAGGGCGCCAACCATCACATCCGAGGCCCGTGGCTCCGACGCGACGGCAGCCCGAAAATCATCGTGGTCGGCGCGCAGCGCATCCACGCGTTGCGCGAGGGGAAGGGCGCCCAGTTCCGGAAATCCATCGAGCACCACACGCGTAGGCTCACCACCGGTATGCGAATCGACGTAGCGAATTTTTTTCATCAGGCGTTAACCAGGAGAGCGAACCAGCGAAATGTCCGTCGCAGCTTTGTTGAACGGCTTCGCAACCGTCATTATCCGCTTAGTCGAGCCTTGATGCGGCAGGAGACGTGAAAGGTATTTCCATCAGATCCTCGCCGAAGAACACGTTGCCCTTGAAAATCTCGCAAACCTCGCGAATGACGCGCTCACGCATGCCCGGACGATCGAATTGTGCGGTTACGTGCGAGAGCACGAGATTGCGCACGCTGGCCGATTGCGCCAGCTCCGCGAGCTCAATATGTCCCATCGTGAACGCGGCAAACGTCTTACTGAGCGCCGTACCAGTCATGTAATGGCACATGTGAACAAGCACGTCGCAGTCCTTCGCGAGCGTAGCGAGCGCACGGCTGGGGCCCGTGTCACCAGAATAGACGAAAGAATGCCCATCGGCGTCTAGCCGGTAGCCAAAGGATGTCAGGTGAGGTGCGAAGTGGTTGACTTCCGCCACCCTCACGGTCCAATTGGCCTGCCGCACCAGCTCGTCGCGTTCGAGTTCGTGGACAACCGGCTGTGGTCGCGCCCGCTCACCTTCTCCGCCGCGTGCCCGGAAGACGTCGATGCTTGCCTGGTTCTGCGTCCTCGAGATCAGATCAAGACCGAATACGCCGTCGTCCGCAATGAGGCGCTGCGTAATCAAATGCAGCCCGGGGGGCCCGTACACCTCGAGCTCGGGCACGGTACCCGCCCCCTGATCCCATCGGGTCAGGAGCAGCCGCGGATAGTCCCCGATGTGATCGTAATGGTGATGGCTGAAGAAGGCGTGGGAGACTTGTGTTGCGCGGATGCCGAGTTCGAGCAGTCGATGATGCGCGCCGAAGCCATGGTCGAACACGACGTATTCGCCATTCACCTCCACCAGGTATCCCGAGCACATGCGGTGCAATGAAGGCGTCGGCGTTCCAGTTCCAAGCAGCCAAAGTTTCATTCGTTGTCTGTCACTCCGGCCGGATGGCAAGTTCGATCAGGAAATCCTGGTACTTCTTGCGCTCCGCTGCCACGAACCTTTCGAACTCGGCGGCCGACATGGACGCGGGTTCGACGCCCAGTTCGAGAAGACGCGCTTGGATATCGGGAGCCTCCAGGAGCTGGCGAAGGCGGGTGTGAAGTGCGCTCACGATTTCCTGGGGCGTGTCCTTCGGGACGAAAAAGCCAAACCACGCTGACAAGTCCAGCCGGTGAAGGGCGCCGCTTGCCAGTGGCGGCACATTCGGCAGTGAGGAAAGCGGCTTTGACGACGCCACCCCGAGCGCCACAAGCTTGCCTGACTTCACATGGCGGATGGCCGGCGGAATTCCCGAGAAGTAGATGCTGACGTTGCCGGCAAGCACATCGGTGACCGCCTGCGCGCCGCCCTTATACGGAACATTGAGCAGCTTCAGGCCTGCTGACTTCTCGAGCAGCGCGCCAGCAATGTGCGCCGCGCTGCCATTTCCCGCGGTCGCATACGAGTACATGTTGGGTTGCGCCTTGGCCGCCGCGATAAATTCATCGATCGTCTTGACTTTGAGGGAGGAGTTTGCAACCAGAAGCTGCGGAAGGAATCCGGCGAACGCTACCGGCCGGAAATCCCGTTGCGTTTCGTAGGTCGCACTCTTGATCAGATACGGGGACACGACCATTTCGGTTGTATTGCCGAGGAGGACCGTATAACCGTCGGGCGCGGCAGCCGCAACGGCCATGGCACCAATCATGCCGGCGCCGCCCGGCCGATTCTCGACAATCACCGAGGTCGCGAAATCGCTTGCGAACCGCTGGCTTACGATGCGGGCGATCACGTCGCCTGCACCACCAGGAGCGTAGGGGACCACCAAGCGAATTGGTTTCGACGTATACGTTTCGGCGTGCGCAGCACAGACTGCTCCGATCGCCATCGCGAGCGCCGCCAGTGCCGCGGACAGTCTGCGCCAAATGTAGCTCTTCGGAATGCAACCGCTGTGTCGAAAGTTCACAATTGGCCTGTGCATTGTCACCAGGAATGTCATAATCTATTACAGAGCAAAGGCATATCCGCATACCATTTTTGGTATACAACTGCACATACGGAGGACGGTTGAATCCTTCATCGTTTTCGCAGTCGCGTGACCGTGGCGGTGTCGCTGCAGGACAAGGCAGCGTCCTCACGAAACTCCGTTTGCGCGACATGGAGCTGCTGCTCGCGATCCACGAGCACAAGTCGATCACATCGGCTGCCCAGCAGCTGGGTTTCACGCAGCCTGCAGCCAGCCGCGCGCTAAGGGACATGGAGCAGTTGCTACGTGTACATCTGTTCGAGCGTGACCGTACCAAAGGGATGAGTCTTACAGTAGCGGGAGAGCTGGTCCTCACGCGTGCCAGGGCATTGCTCGCGGACTACAGATTGATGACGATGGAGCTGGACGCGTACAGAGCGGGCACCGGCGGACATCTGCGTTTGGGAATCATCCCGTTCGTGCCGGGGCCGCTGATCGAAAACTTGATCACCGAGTTGATAGGCGAAAAGCACCGGATGTCTGTCTCGCTCACCGAAGGATCCACCACCCAGCTGCTCGAAGATCTGCGAATGCAAAAGCTCGATGCCGTGATTGGACGCTGCTCGACGACCCCGATTCCTGCGGGCCTCACGCAGGAGAAGCTGTTTCGGCAGGAGGCCTGCTTGGTGGCGCACCTGCAGAACCCGCTAATTCGAAAGGAGCGGATCCGGCTTGCGGATCTGGAAGGGTTCGTCTGGTTGCTGCCGCCGCAAGGAACGCCCAGCCGGATGGCGATCAACGAAGCCTTCGCTGCGGCCAAACTTCCACTTCCAGTCGCCACTGTCGAAGCGGGATCGAGCAAGATCATCCACCTTGCGATCAGCGGAAACAACCGGATGCTGGGAATCGTGCCGTCGGACGTGGGGCACGACATCCAGCGTCTCGGTGGCGTGCGCCGCCTTCCATTTCCCGTGTCGCTAAGCATGCCGCCGGTCGGTCTGGTCTGGTCGACGCGGCATCGCGATACCCCCGTCGTTCGAAACCTCAGGAGCAACGTTCGAGAACTCGTGCGCAAACGCCGATCGGTGCAATGAGACGCTGCGCGAGCCAACACGATACTTACGCAATTTTCACGCAATGCCCCGGGCGTTCGCGGCAGTGTTTTTCGCGCTTGGTTTGCTAGCGGCGCCCGTTTTCGCCGCCGATCCGGCGAAGACGCTGCGCATTGCTTTTACGAGCGCGGAGATGAGCTTCGATCCGATGTTCTCCGCCGCCGCGTCCTCCGACAGCGTCATCGACCACATCTATGATTCGATGCTGGACTACGACTATCTGGCGCGGCCGGTGCAGCTCGTGCCGCGGACGCTCAAGGCGATGCCGACGGTTGAAGACGGTGGCGCGACGTACGTTTTCAAGCTGAAGCGAGGAATCTTCTTCACGCCGGACCCCCCCTTCCATGGCAAGCCGCGCGAACTCACCGCCGGCGATCAGGCGTACGCGTTCAAGCGCTTGCTCGATCCGGCGTTGAAAAGTCCGTGGCTGTGGCTCTTCGATGGCAAGATCATCGGCGCGGACGAGGCGCGCGCGAACGCCGTGAAATCGGGGAAATTCGACTATGACGCGCCGATTGCCGGACTCGAAGTGCTCGATCGGTACACGTTGCGCGTCCGCCTGAAGCAGCCTGATCTGCGCTTTCTCTACGTGTTTGCCGTGCCCAACACCGCCGCGGTTGCAGGCGAGGTTGTCGAGGCGTATGGACTCGATTTCGGCGCGCACCCGGTCGGCACGGAGCCTTACATGCTCGGCGAGTACCGGCGCAGCGCGAAGGTCATGCTGGTGGCGAATCCCGGCTTCCGCGAGACGACGTATGTGCCCGCGGGGCCGGTGCCGCCGGCGGCATTGCCGATCGCGGCCGCGCTCAAGGGAAAGAAGCTGCCGCTGGTTGGCCGCATTCAAATCACGATCATTGAGGAAGGACAGGCTGTGTGGCTCGCGTTCGCCAACCGTGAGCTCGACCTCCTCGAGCGGCTGCCGCCGGAGTTCGTCGAACAGGCGCTCGCCAACGGCAAGCTCCGCCCCGACCTCGCGGCAAAGGGCGTCCGGCACGAAGTGGTGCTGCGGCCGAACACGCGTTGGAACTACTTCAACATGGAGGACGCGGTGGTCGGTGGCTACACCCGGGAGAAGATTGCGCTGCGCCGGGCGATCGGCATGGGCTTCGACATGAGGGAATTCATTCGGGTCGTCCTCAAGGGCCGGGCCGTCCCGGCGATGAGCCCGATTCCGCCGGACATCGCCGGCTACGATCCGGCTCTGAAGACCGCTGCGCAGCGCTACGATCCCGCGGCGGCGCGGGCGTTGCTGGACAGGTTCGGCTACAAGGATCGGGACGGCGACGGCTATCGCGAGGCCGCCGACGGCAAGCCACTGGTCCTCGAGCGCTGGTTGGCGCCCACATCGCTGGCGCGACAGGAAGACGAGCAATGGAAAAAGAACATGGATGCGATCGGCCTCAGGATCGTGTTCAGGAACGACCGCCTGCAGGAGCTGCGCAAGATGGCGCGGCAGGGCAAGATGCCGATGCGCACCGACGGCTGGAACGCCGATTACCCGGACGCCGAGAATTTCATGCAACTGCTATACGGACCGAATGTGGGGCAGGAGAACCACGCGCGGTTCAGCCTGCCGGAGTTCGACAAACTCTACGACGCGGCGCGCCGGTTGCCCGATTCACCCGAACGCACCAAACTCTTCAACCGGATGACGGAACTGGTTCTCGCGTACACACCCTGGCGGCTGATGGAGCACCGGATCGAGGATCAATTGCTGCAGCCGTGGATCCGGAACTACAAGCCGCACCCGGTCCGGTCCGCGCTCTGGCGGTACGTCGACATCGATCCGGCGCAACGTCCAAAATGAGTGTGCGGCGGCCTGTGCCCGCCATGGGGCCGATGACGTCGGCCCGGTGCGGGAAACCGGCGGCGCATACCGAATTGCGGAATTTCAGTAGCTTATCCCCAAGATCGCAATGCACACGCTCACGGATGCGGCGTGATGGCGATGATCGTGATCTCGCCCTTCTTGGGGCCGCAGCACCAAAAGACACGGTAGGCACCCGGCGTGCGGTTCTGAACGTACGCCTCGAAGACCTTCGTGTCAGGATCGTAGGGGTTCTCGATCGAGTTGTATTCGTGAGTCTTGAGGCCCGGGTGGCGAGGGTTTGCCTGGAGGAGTTCAACGCACTTTACGACTTGTTTGAAGAGCCCTTCCTGCTTCGAGGCCCTTGCCATCCTGGACTTCTGTCGGTTCTCGAGCGACTTCCGGGCCGCCGCTTCAAGTTCGTTGAAGATGTCTGTTGACTCGTCAAGCCAGACAAGCGTGAAGGGCATCAGTCCTCAAGTTGCTCGGCGAGTTTCGCGGCCGCCTTCAGGTCCGGCGGGTTCTTCGTGACGTTGCCCTTGCGGGCCTGGTCAAGCCCACGCCGCACCGATGCCAAGGCTTTCGGGTTCTCGTAGAGCCATACTTCGCGCTCCGGGATCACGCGAGCGAGCCGGACTATGACCTCGTCGTCGCTCCGCTGCTCGACGATAACAGCTCGGTTCGNNCGCCGAGTGTCACTCGGCCCTTGGAGTCGGTGCTTTTGTGACGGGTTTGGATACAGGTTACCATAATCTAAGTATCGCCCATTGTGGACTATTAGTCAAGTGGGATATTCCCACTTCCACTTAGTCTGGCTGTCGGACGTCACCTATTTATGGACGTGTAAAGGCTGGCTGTACAATATCAGCCCGTACTGGCATTCTGCCGCTGCGAGTCCAGTTCGGCTTGGACCCACAGCCAGTCCTCTTCGAGCGTCGCGATCCGCGTGGCGACTTCGCCCTGGCGTTTGACCCGTTCCTGAAGCTGAGTCTTGTTGGCTTCGTCGTAAGCTTCCGTCGAGGCGAGCCAGGTCTCGAGCTCGGTCTTTTCCCGTTGCAAGGGTCCCAGCTCGCGCTCGATGGCGGCGAGCCTTTTTTCCAGCGGTCGGCGGGCCTCGGCCAGACGCTGACGCGCTTCGGCCTCGGTCCGCTTCTGCGCCTTGCGGTCAACGACCGGCGCTGTCGGCGTTACGTCAGCGGCGGGCGGATCAACACCGCCCGCTTCCCTCCTGCGCCCCGCCAGCACCCAGTC
>PLYG01000241.1 GCA_003153335.1 Betaproteobacteria bacterium
CGAACACGTCGCCCGGCAGGAACAGCACCGGCAGCCGGTTGGTATGCGCAGTCGCGGCAGCGGTGATCAGGTTGGTCGCGCCCGGTCCGATCGATGTGGTGCAGACCATCATCCGCCGCCGGAAATGCGCCTTGGCGTAGGCAATTGCCGCATGCGCCATCGCCTGCTCGTTGTGCGCGCGATAGGTCGGGAGTGTCTCACGCCGGCCGTATAGCGCTTCGCCGATGCCGGCCACGTTGCCGTGACCGAATATCGCCCACACACCGCCGAACAGCGGTACTTCGCGCCCTTGCCACAGGGTGCGCTGCGCGGCGAGAAAGCGAATCAGCGCCTGCGCCATGGTGAGACGGATCGTGTTCATGGGTTTGCCCTTTCCGCGGCGCCTGCGCGCAGAGCCGTCCACGCGTCGATCAGCGCCTCGAAGTTCCCGCGAACCGCGGCAATCAACACCCTATCGCTGGCCCGGTCGGCCTGGTCGGTCTGGTCAGCCAGCCAAGTCCGTGCCGGCTCGTAAAAAATCGTGCGGCCGACCGCGAAGCCGCGACAAAACCGGCTGCATTGCGCGTCGGCAAACCCGACGGCGAGCCGCTTGAGGGGTGCATTGAGGCCCAGCAGCACGACGCCGCGGCAATACGGGTCGCGCTCGGCTATCAGCGCGTCGATCGCGGGCCATTGGCTCGCGGCGGGCGGGGACAGCTTCCACCACTCCGGAAAAATACCCAGGTTGTACAACCGCTTCATCGACCGCAGCAGAATGTCCGGGCCGTCGGGCAAAGCTTTAAGCGGCACGATTTCGATCAGCAGTTCGTGACCGCTGACCTGCACCGCATCGTAGAGGGTGCGCAATTGCGCCTCGTTTTCCAGCCGGTTTTCGACGTCATCGTCGGGGTGGAACTGGACCAGGCACTTGACGATCTGCTCGACCGGCCACGCAATCAGCGTCGTGCCCACCGAGCGTCCGTGCTCGAACACCAGCGGATTCGAGCCCGGCAATTCGACCGGGCGCCCCACCCACCAGCCACGGCCGGTCGCCGCATTGAGCGCGTCCTGGCCGTAGCGATCATCGCAGAGCAGCCCCACCCTGCCCTGCAGGCTATGCGCGACCTCCGTTTCCGCTACCGCACGCACCAGCAGTTTCTTGAGCGCCGGGATTCTGTCCTCGGCGGCGCCGGTCTCGCGAGCGAGTTCGAAAAAAGGATCGCGGTGATCGAAGGCAAAAATGAATAATTCGTTTCTCGGCGTGCGCGGCGCGCTGACACGGTGCAGGCGCGTGAGCTCCACATCGCGATCGGGGCGCGGAATGCGATGGGCGTTGGCCAGATAGTGATCCAGTTCGACCCGCGTCGGCATTGCCGGTGCGCAGCCATGCCGCGAGACGACCAGCGCCCCGCACGCATTCGCATACCTGCTGCACGCAGCGTAGTCTTCGCCGCGCACCCAGCCGGACATGAAACCCGCGGAAAATGCATCACCTGCGCCAAGGACGTTGAGCACTTCTACAGTGACGCCGCGGCCGTTGAAAGCCGCGTCGAGCGAGACGGGGATGGGCCCGTCGATCACCGCGCAACCCAGCGGCCCGCGCTTGACGACCAGCGTGGCACGGGTCACGCGGCGCACCGCGACCAGCGCCTCCATGATGTCGGTGCTGCCGCCGGCGATCGCGAATTCTTCCTGCGTGCCGATCACCAGGTCGAACAGCGGCAGGATCCCCTGCAGATGCGCGGTCACCGTATCGCTGGCAATGAACCGGGTCTCGCCATCGCCGCGTTTGGTAAGCCCCCACAGGACGGGCCGGTAGTCGATGTCCAGCACCGTGCGCACGGCATGGGTGCGGGCGCGTTCCAGCGCAAGCGTGCTCACATGATGCACATGCGGCGTCGAAAAATGCGTGCCGGTAATCAGCAAGGCCCGGGACTGGGCAAGGAATTCCGCGGCGACCTCTTCCTCCGGGATAGCCATATCGGCGCAATCCTCGCGCAAAAAAATCAGCGGAAAGGTATCGCAGTCCTTGATTCCCAGCACCACCCCAGCCGTCAGCCGCTGGGGGTCGACACCCACGTGCGACACGTCGCAGCCCTCCTTCGCCAGCGTCTCGACCAGGAAATGCCCCATCGCGTCGTCGCCGATCCGGGAGACCAGGGCTGCCTTTAACCCCAAGCGCGCGCAGCCGAACGCGGTATTGGCCGAAGAGCCGCCCAGGTACTTGGCGAAACTCGCCACGTCTTCCAACCGCGCGCCGATCTGCTGCGCATAGAAGTCCACGCCCAGGCGTCCGAGGCAGACAATGTCCAGGCGCCGGTCCGCGGCAAAACGCGTCGAATTTTTCATTCCTGGAAATGCCTCTTGCGTTGCGGGTTAGCCCGAGTCTGGGTGGTCTGGTTTATTGGCGTTTACCGAGATGCGTGACACTTGCCGAAAAACACCAGTCGACGTAGAGGGTTCAGGCGTCGTGCATTTGCGTAATCCGCAGTAATGTCTGGCGCCAGAAAACAAGCGGGCGTACCGACTGGTGTTTTCCTGACCTGATCGCCCGTTAGCAAGGCGCCCCGTAATTTCGGTAACATAGCGTCAATTATCCATCGGTGCAGTCGGCACCGCAATCAAAGCGAGGAATTTCATGATCGAAGTCGCAGTTTTCGGTGCGGGCCGCATCGGCACCATACACGCCGGCAATCTGGTCAAGGTGCCCGGCGTACGCCTGACTTGTGTCGCCGACCCCAATGCCGGGGCCGCGCAGGCGCTTGCTTCGCGACATAGCGCGCAGGTCGCAACGGTGCCGCAGATATTCGACGACGACAAGATCAAGGCCGTGCTGATCTGCTCCTCGACCGACACCCATGCCGATCTGATTCTTGCCGCAGCGGCCGCTGGCAAGCAGATTTTTTGCGAAAAGCCCGTCGACCTCGACGTTGCCCGCGCCCGCGAATGCGCGGCCGCGATCGAGAAGGCGGGCATCACCTGCATGATCGGTTTTCAGCGCCGCTTCGATCCGACCTTTTCCGCGCTCAAGGCCAGGCTGGCGGCCGGCGAAATCGGCACGCCCGAAATGCTGATCGTGACCAGCCGCGATCCGGGCGCGCCGCCGATTCCCTATATCAAGAGTTCGGGCGGCATATTCAAGGACATGCTGATCCACGACTTCGATATTTTCCGCTGGATACTCGAGGACGAGGCGGAGACCGTACACGCGAGCGCGTCGTGCCTGACCGATCCGGCGATCGCCGACGCGGGCGACGTCGACTCGGCGGCGGTGACCATACGGACCAAAAAAGGCCGCCTGTGCCAGATCAACACGTCCCGTCGCGCCGCCTACGGCTATGACCAGCGCTTCGAGGTGCTGGGCAGCGGCGGCTTGCTGCAGGCTGGCAACCATGCGCCCACCGAAGTGGTAGCGAGCACCGCAAAAGCCGTGAGCCACGATCTGCCCGAACATTTTTTCCTCGAACGCTACCGGGCCGCGTACGCCGGCGAAATGGCGCACTTTTTCGCGGTGCTCTCCGGTACTGAAAAGCTGCGCACCACCATCGCCGACGGACTGAAGGCGCTCGAACTGGCCGATGCAGCAACCGCGTCGTGGCGCGAGGGCCGCAGCGTCCGGATGGAGTAGGCGTCCGTACGGTACGATTCGACAAGATGGGTATCGCTTCGCTCCACCCATCTTACGGCAGGTCGGCGCCTTGAAGTAGTGCCATTGCGGCCTGACCCCTGCTCTGTGTAGTACTACGTATTGCCACATACCGCACTGTTCCCTCATTCTACGCATGTCCTCGGCACCGAAGCCCGTGCAGCGGTTGTCATGCTCGCCCGCGCTATCGGAATCAGTCACGCTCGACATTTGTCATGGTTGGCGAATGCGGTAATTTTGGGGGGAATTTTGATGGATCACGAAGACACTGCGCAGCGGGGGCTTGAAGCCGACTTGCGCGACGCAGTCCGGCTGGAGCAGTTCGAGTTGCACTACCAGCCCCAGGTCCGGACGTCGAACGGCCAAGTGATCGGGATGGAGGCGCTGATCCGCTGGGCGCACCCGGCACGGGGGCTGCTTTCCCCGGCCGAATTCATTCCGGTGGCGGAAAAGAACGGCCTCATCGTCCCCATCGCGGAATGGGTGCTCCGCACGGCCTGCGCGCAGAACAGGGCGTGGCAGAAAGCCGGCCTGCCGCACCTGAAGGTCGCGGTGAACCTGTCCGCGCTGCAATTCCGGCAAACCGGGTTCGTCGGGCTGGTATCCAGAATACTCCACGAGACCGGGCTCGAGCCGAGTTTTCTGGATCTCGAAGTCACCAAGAGCCTGGTCGCCGGCACGCCGGAATCGATGATGACCCGATTCAATGAACTGCGGGCGCTGGGTATCATGTTGTCGATCGATGACTTCGGAACCGGATATTCCACATTCGGTCATTTCATGAACTTTCCTCTCGACCAGCTCAAGATCGACCGCGCGTTCGTGCAAGGGCTGCCGGACAACGTGGCCGCCGCCGCGACCGCGCGCGCCATCGTGAGCATGGGCAGCAGCCTGGGCGTTCGGGTCATGGCTTTGGGCGTGGAAAACCGGTACCAAGCCGATTTTCTCAAGAGCATCTGGTGCGAGTACGCGCAAGGCTTTTTCTACAGCAAGCCGCTCCCCGCCGACGCATTTTTAGCCTGGGCAAAGAAGCCCATGCCGGATGCAACCGCGGCAACTTACGACGAAAGCCGGAAATCCAGGTTGGCCGCTTGAGGAGGCCGCCCCATCTTGCCCTGCGCGCGGCGTGATACCAGCTCCAGTAGCGCCGCACCGTGCCTGCGCCGGCCTACCAGCACAAGATTCTTGATGCCTTCAGTGGCTTCACGCACCCGCCGAATCAGCTAGTGACCCACCCTGGAGCTGCTGCGTGACTGATGCGCGGTGCGGCGCGAGGGATCGATGCGGTTGTTCCGCCAGCATTCGATAGAAGATCTGGGTCGCCGGAGACAGTGAGACCCACTTGCGGCGAATCAGGATCGCGGTCCGCTTGCTCACCGGCGCGATGCCGTTCGAGTTCGAACGTGCTGCCGAACTCGGCCTGGTCGTTCAGCACGTCCCGGTTGACTTCGAATGCGCTGGATTCGATGATGCGAATCCGGTTGCCCGGGCAGCCCTCCGCCTATTTCCGAATGACCGGGAGCAGCGCATGATGCGCTGTAAGTAGGCATAGTGCCGCTACCGAATCCAGCTACACCATCGATCGCGCCGAAAGTAACGCAAGCTGAAGGACACACCAGATGAATCTGAATGAATGGATAGGCAAGTCGGAGACTGTGTCCGACATCGCCACGGCGACGCCGTACGCGGCATTGTCGGCGACGCTGGACTGGCCTCCCGAGCGTCCGCCCGCCGGAACGCCGCTGCCCGCGCTTTGGCATTGGCTGTACTTCCTGCCCTTGCATCGCCAGTCGGACATCGGCCCCGATGGCCACGCCAAGCGCGGCGGATTTCTGCCGCCGGTGCCGTTGCCGCGCCGGATGTGGGCGGGCAGCCAGTTCGCGTTTCAGCAGCCGTTGCGGGTCGGCGATGCGATTTCGCGGGTGTCGACCATCGCGGACGTGACCGAAAAGAGCGGCCGCACCGGCCCGCTGGTTTTTGTCAAGGTTCGCCACGAAATCCGCCGGCAGCATGAACCGGAGGTCGCGCTCACCGAGTTCCACGACATTGTCTATCGCGAAGCATCCAGGCCGGACGACGTCGCGCCAACACCCAGGCAGGCCCCGGCGAGTTCCACATGGGAACACCAATGGATTCCGGACGACGTGCTGCTGTTTCGGTATTCCGCGCTGACCTTCAATGGCCACCGCATCCACTACGACCGGCGCTACGTGACCGAGGTCGAAGGCTATCCGGGCCTGATCGTGCATGGTCCGCTGATCGCAACCTTGCTGCTGGATCTGCTGCGCCGCCAGTTACCGGATGCCGAACTCGCACGCTACGAGTTCCGGGCCGTGCGGCCCACGTTCGACATCAATCACTTCGTTGTGTGCGGCGAGCCGCAAGCAGATGGCAAGACGTTCCACCTCTGGGCGAAAGACCACGACGGCTGGCTGACCATGGACGCCACCGCGGTGATCAAGGCTTGATCGCGCATCGCACTAGTCCGTTCTCTTTTTCGCCACGCCATTCACACCTTCAATCAGAACGCAGGAGACCGCCGCCATGGCCGCAACCATCATCGACTCACGCATTTTCGGAAACGTCTTCAGCACCGAACCCATGCGGCAGGTCTGGTCCGACGAGAACCGTACCGCCAAGTACGTCGAAATCGAAAAGGCGCTCGCGATCGTCCAGGGCCGCCTGGGCATCATTCCGGCGGAAGCGGCGGAGGAAATCGTGAAGAATTGCGAGATCGGCAAGATCGACATGGAAAAGCTGCGCGGGGAGACCGAGCGCATCGGCTACCCGATCCTTCCCGTCGTGCAACAACTTGTGGCGAAATGCCGCGACGGCCTCGGCGAATGGTGCCACTGGGGCGCCACCACGCAGGACATCACCGACACCGCAACGGTGCTGGCCATCCGCGACGCCCTGGCCCTGGTCGAGACCGACCTGCGCGCCATCAGCGCCTCGCTGGCGGCGCTGGCGAAAAAATACCGCGACACCCCCATGGCCGGCCGCTCGAACCTGCAGCAGGCCACCCCCATCACCTTCGGCTACAAATGCGCGGTCCTGCTGGCGGGCTTCCAGCGTCATCTGCAACGGCTGCAGGAAATGCGGCCGCGCGTGCTGGTTGGCGAGTTCGGCGGCGCCACCGGCACGCTCGCATCGTTGGGCGCGGACGGTTTGAAGGTGCAGGAGGCGTTGATGATCGAACTCGGCCTCGGTCAACCCGAGATCGCCTGGCACACCATGCGCGACCGCATCGCCGAGGTCGGCTGTTTCCTCGGCCTGGTCACCGGCACCTGCGGCAAGATCGC
>PLYG01000308.1 GCA_003153335.1 Betaproteobacteria bacterium
GCGTCCGCGCCGAGGCCATAGACGGTCTCTGTCGGAAAGCCGATGAGCTCGCCTCTGCGTAAGCGCTGCACCGCAAGAGCGATGGCGTCGGTCGACGGGGCGCGAATGGAGCTGGTCTGGCCGCTCATGTTCAGTAGAACCTTGCTTCGCCGGGCGGGCGTGTCTTGAAGCGTTTGTGAACCCAGTAATACTGCTCCGGCATCTCGCGGACACGCGCTTCGATGAATGCGTTCATGCGCCGCGTGTCGGCTTCGATGTCCCCGGTCGGAAAGTTCTCCCACACCGGATAAAACTTCGCGGCATAGCCTTCGCCGTCGGGCAACTGGCGCGTGACGATGGGCACCACGCGCGCGCGGCTTACATGCGCGAGCCGCGACAGCGCCGGCACGGTCGCCGTCTGCACGCCGAAGAACGGCACAAAAATCGACTCGCGCAGCCCCAGATCCATATCGGGCAGATAGTAGAACGGAACGCCGTCACGCAGCGCGCGCATCACCGGACGGATCCCGTCCTGGCGCGAAAACAGGATAGGGTCGCCGAAGCGCTCGCGCCCGCGCCGCATTGCCGCGTCGAGCGCCGCATTCTTCTGCTTGCCGTACATCGACGCCACTTTCCACGCGGTCGCCACGCGCACGCCGCCCATGTCCAACCCGAGGAAATGCGGCGCCAGCAGCACGACTGGCTGCCCCTGCACCGCATCGAAGTGTTCGATATCTTCAAAGCGCACAAACTGCATGACCCGCTCCTTAGCCGCGTACCAGAGCACGCCGCGCTCGAGAAAGGAGCGGCCCAGCGCGGAAAAGTGCCGGCGTGCGAGCGCAATGCGCTGTTGTTCGGTCAGCTCGGGAAAGCACAGCCGCAGATTGGTCAACACGACGTTGCGGCGCGGGAGCGCCAGCCGGTAACCCAGCCAGCCGATACCGCGTCCGATACGCGCGATCGTGCCGAACGGCAACCCGTGCACCAGCCAGATCAGGCCTAGAGCGAAACGCGTGAGCATATGAAGTTGTTCGTCAGCCGTGAGTACTGCGTCATCGCCACCCCGATGGAATATCGGGCCGCGATGACCAGCCGGCGATTGTACCGTCTAGGAGCCTGTCGGACTTAGGATGATTCGACCTGCGGCGGCACCTCGTTCGGCGCCTTGAACCGGTTGTACGACCACAGGTACTGTTCGGGACAGCGGCGAATTATGCCCTCCTGGAATGCATTCAGGGCGCGCGCGGCCTCTGCATCGTCGACCGGCAGCGGCTTAGAAATAGGATGGAATGTCAACTCGAATCCCGCCGCATCCGGCAGCCTTCGGGTGCACATGACGACAATGGCTGCGCCCGTCGCCTGCTGGAGCTTGCCGATCAACGTCGTGGTGTAAGCAGGGCGTCCGAAAAAATCCACCAGGATGCCGTGCCCTTGCGCAGGCACCTGATCCGGCAACAGGCCGATTGCTTCGCCCCGCTTCAGCGCCTTGAGCAGTGCGCGCACGCCACGGGTGTCCGCGGTCGTAATTTGCGCCCGGCCCTGGGCGCGGCCGTACCGAAGCACCGGGTCTAGCCAGGCAATGCGGGGCCGGCGGTACATGATCGTGACTATCATGTGATAGGCTAGAAATTGCCCTGCAACCTCGAACCCACCCAGATGCGGGGTGAGGAACATGACCCCATTGCCAGCGGCGAGTAATGGTTGCACCGCATCCCAGCTCGAGTCCAGCCTGATCCTGGCCATCATGTCGGCAGCGCGCCCGAACCACAGCGGGAGAATTTCCAGCACGCCTTTGCCCAGCTCCACGGCGCAGGCGCGGGCGAAGCGAACCACATCCTCTTCCTTATCGCCCGCGATGCCGGCGCCCCGCACGTTCTGGAGCAGCCGTTCGCGCATCTTGCGGGACCAGGAAAAGACCGCGCGTCCGCCAATCGCGCCGACCCGGTGCAGCCAGGACAACGGAAGCCGCGCCAGCATGCGCAGGCACAGCACGACCAGCCACGGCCAGAATGGCATCGAATTCAAGCCACGCGCCTGCCCAAACCCGCCAGTCGTGCGAACAATCGGCGATGGTTGCCTTGTCCCGGATTCAACATGGGCCGGTGAACTGTGCTTTTTTGGTAGAATTCGACGGTTATCTTACGCAAAGTCAGGCAACCCATCAATGAGCGAATTTCTGTTTACTTCGGAATCGGTGTCGGAAGGTCATCCTGACAAAGTCGCCGACCAGATCTCGGACGCAATTCTCGACGCGATTCTAGCGCAGGACAAATTCGCCCGCGTGGCCGCGGAAACGCTGGTCAACACCGGCCTGGTGGTGCTGGCCGGTGAAATCACAACGACCGCCAAAGATGTCGACTATCAGCGCGCCGCGCGCGATACTCTCAAGCGTATTGGTTACGACAATACGGATTATGGCATCGACTACCGCGGCTGCGCGGTGCTCGTTGCCTACGACAAGCAGTCGCCCGACATTGCGCGCGGTGTCAACGAAGGCTCGGGGCTGGACCTCGAGCAGGGCGCTGGCGACCAGGGGCTGATGTTTGGCTATGCGTGCGATGAAACGCCGCAACTGATGCCGTTTCCGATTTATTACGCCCAGCGGCTGATGCAGCGCCAGTCCGAAGTGCGCAAGGACGGCCGCCTGCCGTGGCTGCGCCCGGACGCCAAGTCGCAGTTGACGGTCCGGTACGACCGCGAGTCCGGCCGGCCGAAATCCATCGACACCGTGGTGATCTCCACCCAGCACGCGCCGGAGATCGAGCACAAGCAGATCGAAGAAGCGGTCATCGAGGAAATCATCAAGCCGGTGCTGCCTGCCGCAATGATAAGCGGCAAGGTGCGCTATCTGATCAATCCGACCGGCCGCTTTGTCGTGGGCGGTCCACAGGGCGACTGCGGCCTCACTGGCCGCAAGATCATCGTCGACACCTANNGCCCCGCACGGCGGCGGCGCGTTTTCGGGCAAGGATCCGTCCAAAGTCGACCGTTCGGCCGCTTATGCGGGCCGGTATGTGGCGAAGAACATCGTCGCCGCGGGTCTCGCGCGCCAGTGCCTGATCCAGATCAGCTACGCAATCGGCATCGCGCGTCCGACCTCGATCATGGTCGATACGTATGGCACCGGCAAGATCAGCGATGATAGGCTCGCCGAAATTGTCCAGCAAACGTTCGATCTGCGCCCCAAGGCCATCATCCAGACGCTGGACCTGCTGCGTCCGATTTATCAAAAGACCGCCGCCTACGGCCATTTCGGCCGCGACGAACCCGAGTTCACGTGGGAAGCCACGGACAAGGTCGAAGCGCTACGCGCCGCTGCCGGCATGTAGCCATCCTCGCTACGCTATTCAACAGCCTGTTAGAAAACCGCTGGCGCATCGCGTGCAAGAAAAAGCCGGTCAACATCGCGACCGGCTTTTTTCTGCAAGCGTTGACTTACTTGAGGCTCACTATCCAGGCCACCAGCGTCTTGATGTCCGCATCGGAAACCTGTGCGTTCGGCGGCATCGGAACCGGACCCCAGACACCCGAGCCGCCGGCCTTGACCTTGGCGGCCAGTTTCTTGTCGGCGTCCTTGTCCGCCTTGTACTTGGCGGCGACATCCTTGTACGCAGGACCGATCACTTTCTTGTCGACATTGTGGCAGGCGATACAGCCGGACTTCTGGGCCAGCGCCTCGGCAGCCTTGGCGTCTACCTTGGCTTGACCAAGGGCGCCACCGGCAAGAGCCAAACCTGATGCGAGCAGTGCAAGATGCAACTTCATGAAAACTCCTGATAATGAAGGGATGATAAAAAACCGGCCCCCATGATAACGGATACGGCAGGTTACCGCCAGCCGCGTGAGTAACGCTCAGGGTCTCCCGTGCGCGGGCAAATCGAATCCCGCCGCCCCCGGACCGGCCGTTGCCGCGCAGCAGAATAGCCCCGCCATCCAGGCGTATCGGCCCGTCATGCGACCTCGTGCCTGCCAGGTTACAAGCCCACGCCGACTACTCGACCGAGAAGGCGACCCGCTCGAAATCGGCGCCGCGTTCCAGCGATTTGACCAGGCGAAACGAGCGTTTACCCGCGCCCGGAGTCTCGACCCGCCGCCCCACCTGAAAATAACGCGGGGGCAACAGGAAGCTCGAAGGCTCGCGCCCGACTCCCGGCAGCGCAATCGCGGGGACCGCGGGCTCATCGCGCATCACGCCGGATACCGCCCGCAGGATCAGCGCACCTGCTTCCCCTGGCCACAACTTGATGCCGATGCGCAACGTGGTGCCAAGCTCGCCCAGCCACGAAACGATTCCGCAACTGATGCGGCCGGTGGCGTCGCGCGCGACCAGCAATTGGTTGAGTTGCATACGGTTGCCCGGCACGCGCCGTTCCAGCGAACCGCCAAAGCCCAGCCGATCGCCGACCCAGGATTCCCAAGGCCAATCTTTTTCCGCCTGGTCGCGCTGGGAATCGTGCTCGGGCAGGGTGTCGAACGTCGCAGCGTCTTCGATGGCACGATAGGAGAGGCGATCACGGGTGCTTTCGCCGACGAACGTTCGGCCCGACAACCGGAAGAAGACCGCGTACAAGCCGCCACCGCAAACGGCTATTTGCTGCTTGGCCGCCGGGGCGCCCTGCGCCACCGACAGCATGCACCAGCGCTCGTACAAGTGGGCCAGCAGGCGTTCTGCACTCGCCACTGAGACGTCGTCGCCCAGCCCAAGTTCCGCGGGCGTGGCACCGGCCTGCAGGCGTTTTTGCCGCTGCCGCAGGCTGACCGAAAGCTTGTCCGAACTGCCGTAGCGCAGCGATGGCGGGCTGTTGTCCGGGGCATCTTCCCGCGTCGCCAGTCCCGTTCCCTGGAGCAGGTCGATTACCAACAGCACCTGTTCGCTGGGGCGGAACACCTTGTCGGGAAAGAATTTCCGCGACCAGCCCTGCAGCCACCGGTCAGTCAGTTCCCATTCGCGCGCAGTGAGTGCGCAGGGATCCGCGCGTGCGAGCAACAGCGCGTGCGCGTACGTCGAATAGCAGGAGATGACCTCCGCATGCGGCAGCAGCTTATCGCGCACGGCCAGTGACGTGACTTCGAGCATTTCGGCAAAACGGTAGTAGGCGTGCAACTCCTCCCAGTGCTCGGGTGTCGGCTGTCGCCGCGCCTGTCCATATAGCCGCATCAGCTCCTTGCCGACAAACAGACCGCGCTGCACCGTGCGCGCGGCCCAGCCTTCCATACGGGGGTCATGGTCGAGCAGCAGACGCAGGCACGCCGAATAGTTTTCCCAGAGCGCCGTCCACAGCCGCAATGCCTGCTGCCAGGCCTGCGACTCCGCGTCACTAAGCGGCAACGGCCGGTCAACAAAACGCTTTGCCAGCTCCCCATGCAGGTACAACACCGTCTCGCGCAGGCGCTCGGCGATCTTGACGCGCTGCAAGGGATCGATGTCCGCGGCGGCGAGGCGCTGCAACTGATCGCCCAGCGACTCCTGCGCAAAGCCGATATTGGTCAGCGGCAGCGAGGTCAGCCAGCCAGCACAGCCGGCTTCATCGTCAAAGGCAGGTGAGGGAAGCGAGTTTGTCATGGTTTTTTTCGAGAGTACGCCCCCCGACGTGTGGTCGCAAGCCGTTGTGCTCAGCGCTCCGACCAATTGCCGAACCGGGCCGCCCAACGGTTCCCGCCAGGAGGTGCCCCTGTCCGGCAGATGCCACGAACGGTCACGCCGCCTTCTTCTTCATCAGGCCGAGAACAAATTTCCATTCGGCCGGATCGACCGGCGTGACGGACAGGCGGTTGCCGCGTTGCAGG
>PLYG01000169.1 GCA_003153335.1 Betaproteobacteria bacterium
GCGCCCAGCTTCGGCGACATCTTCTTCACCAATTGCCTGCAGAACGGCGTGCTCGCGATCCGGCTGCCGGCGGCCACCATCCTGCGGATCGCGACGCGGGTCCTCCGCGGCGGGACCGATGCGACCCTCACCGTCGATCTCGAGCGGCAGGAAATCCGGCATGCCGGCGAGGTAATCGCCTTCGACGTGGAACCGCTGGCACGGCACTCGCTGCTCCTGGGCCTCGATCCCATCGCGGTGACCATGCAACGCGAGCCGGAAATCATCGCGTTTCAGGACCGCGACCGCTTGGAGCGGCCATGGCTATACAATAGGGAACAGGCGGGAATGGGGAATGTGCATGCGCAACGCAAGTGAGAGGAAACTCCCCATCCTTCGCAAGCGCGAGGGCAACCTGAAGCCTGTGTCTGCCCGACTGCGGCAGGCAGAGGAGGAGTTGTCCCCTTTCTTCGCGCTGTCGGCCGGCCTGTTGTGCGTTGCCGGTCTTGATGGGTACTTCAAGCGCATAAACCCGGCGTGGGAGAGCAGTTTTGGATGGACCATGGAGGAACTGCTGGCCAGGCCATTCCTCGACTTCGTGCACCCCGACGACCGCGAGGCCACTGTGGCGGAAGTGGCCAAGCTAGCCAAAGGTGTCGCAACGATTGCCTTCGAGAATCGTTACCGGGGCAAGGATGGCGTCGACCGGTGGCTCCAATGGAACGCAAGACTCTGGCCGGAGCGCCAACTGATCTACGCGACGGCCCGTGACGTCACCAGCCAGAAGCGGCTGGAAAAGGAGATCCTCGAGACCAGTGACCGGGAAAAAGAGCGCTTGGGACGGGAGCTGCATGACGGCTTGTGCCAAAACCTGGCCGGCATCGCCGCCCTCAGTGCGACGCTTACCAGAAAGCTGGTGGCGGGCGCCGACCCGGCAGCGGCCGACGCCGCCGAGATCACCGGATTGCTGAACCAGACCATTGGCGACGCCCGCGACCTGGCCCGGGGTCTCAACCCGGTGGGACTGGTGCAGATGGGTCTTGCCGCGGTGCTCGAGGCCCTTGCCGCGAATGTCCAGGCCCTGTTCCGGGTCTCCTGTACCTTCGAGTCTGATCGTCCCTTTCCCAGGCTTGACCCCACGGTCGAGACGCACCTGTATCGCATCACCCAGGAAGCCGTGAATAACGCCACGACCCACGGGCGGGGAAAACGGATCGCAATCAGCCTGCGCTTTCGGGGCGGGAAAGGCCGCTTGCGCATCCGGGACGACGGCGTGGGAATTTCTCAGAACAGCCTCGCGACGGGAGGCATCGGGTTGCATACGATGGACTACCGGGCGCGCCTGATCGGCGCGTCCCTGCGGGTGCAACGGCTTGCCCCTCGCGGTACGGCAGTCACCTGCGCGTTCTCCCTGCCGCCCGACCCACCGAAGGAGCGACGCCATGCCCGCAAAACAACCTGAGCGCAAGCCCCAAGGGGGAAAAGGTATTGTCATCGTCGACGATCATTCCATCGTGCGGCGCGGGCTGACCGCGCTGATCAATAGCGAACCCGACCTCGCCGTCTGCGGGGAAGCCGCCACGTGCCAGGCCGCGCTCCGGGCCATCGGGCAGAGTACACCCGACCTGGTGATCGTCGATCTCGCCCTCGAGGGGGGTGATGACGGCCTGGACCTGGTGAAAGACATGAAAACCCGTCACCCGAAGATCCCGGTGCTGGTGCTCTCGATGCACCCGGAAGAGGTGTATGCCGAGCGTGCCTTGCGGGCCGGCGCGCGTGGCTATCTCACCAAACAACAACTCGACGAGACGGTGTTGGTCGCCATCCGTCGTCTGCTCAGCGGCGAGATGTACATGAGCGACACGCTCGCCGCGCGTCTGGCTACGCAATTCGTCAGTGGGCACAAGGGGAAAACGGGGGAAACGGACTCGCCCCTGGCGGGGCTCAGCGACCGCGAGCTGCAAGTGTTTCGACTGCTCGGCCAAGGCCGGAGCACGCGCGAGATCGCGCAGACCCTTCATCTGAGCATGAAGACGATTGAATCCTACCGGGAACATCTCAAGCAAAAGCTGACGATCGCGTCAGGTCCGGCGTTGGTCCGGCGCGCCACCCGCTGGGTCGAAACCGGCCAGTCAAGCTGACGGGGGTCTAGTGAACGAGCTGCGGCGGGACAAGTCCATTGTTGCTTAGAACTGGACGCCGCCGCGCGTCTCAACGACTCATCTTCAAATAGCCGTTCACCACAGCAACCTGTGATTCGTCGAGTGCCGTGGCGGTGGTCGAACCGTAAGCCATGCGATCGTCCACGCTCCAGGCTACGCTGCCTGCCGTGATGTTCGCCGCAACCGTGGTTTCCCGCAGGTTGCCGAAGCGCGCATCGACGATGGTGTCGAAATTGCTATCGAGCAGGCTGGCCAGCGCGGGCGTCATGCTGTTCAATACCATTACATTGCGCGGGCGCACCACGTAGGTACCCGCTGTAGCTCCCGGTTCGCTCCAGCTTACATTGGCGAAACAGACTTGCAATTGCTGCGGGTTGCCGTTGCTGTCAAGGTAGACGTAAAGATCCGCTGAACCTTCGGTGCGGCCTTGCGGCATTTCGACGCCGGCGGCTTGCATGGCGGATCTCAGGTCGCTATCGCATAATGCCGCAGGCGCGCTGGTGCCGTTCACCTTGCCCGTCGGCGCGCTGGCGCTATCGCCCGGTGGTCGTCCGGTCCCATCGTAAAAGCGATCGTAGGCGATCGCCCAGCCTTGCACAAAATCATTGGAAATGCGCTGATAGACGGCGTTGCGTTGCAGGTCCTTGCCGATGGTCACCGCGCCGATAATCAAACCGATGATCACCAGCACGACCGCCAGTTCGACCAGCGTGAACCCCTTCGGATGGCGAGTCAAAGCCGAACCACGGTGCGTTCGGGTCAGGCGAAGTTCTGTTGTCGATTGAGGCTGCATAGGTTTGTGCTCATGGATAGTTGCAAACGACGGCGAGCCTCGTTGGCCCGCAATCGGGGTAATAGGGGCAACTCGGCGGATTGGGGAAGTTTCCGGCTTGGTCCACAACGCAGGCATCGAGGCGAGTGCTAGCTGCGAGACTGCCGAAACTGGTCATCACGGGACCATACTCCGGTATCGAGGTGTCACAGTCCGAGTGAGCCGACCGCGCGAGCAGGCAGTCCACTTGCTGCGCATGGGCGTCGGCGGAGTCGACTTTCAGTGCGGTGGAGATGACTGCTGCGGTGTTGAGCGCGATACCGGCGGACGCGAGCCCGATCAGAGCGCCCGCAGATCCCAGGCTGGAGGTGACGATGGACACGGCCGTCGCCATATTGGCAATGGAGCTCGCCAGGCCCGCCGCCGCCGAGACCACTTGTGCCTGAGCGAATAACTTGTTGACCCATGCCATGTTGTCGGACAGTTCCACCTGGGTTCGATAATCGACACTTTTCGCGTACGCAATGGCGGCCGTTGTCGCGGCGTTGGCTTGCGCGTGGGACGCGGCCGCGAGTGTACTGCCGCAAGCCAGGCGGTCGAAGAGTTGGCCGAAATCGACTGCCAGCACAGTATCGTCATAGGTGGAACTCATAGGCTGGGTAGGTGCAGCGAAGGCATTGGCGACTGTGTTCGGACCGTCGAACAAGTTGCCGTCACCGTCTGCGTCCCGCGCTCCCGGCAGCGCGACCGCGTAGGCAACATGGCGGATAGCGATGCCCGCGGAATCCTGTAATTTCAAGGCGCCGGGAAGAATGGTCGTCTGCCCCTGGCCGGTGAGCAGTGCGGCGCAAAAATCGATTCCGTTTATTTCCAGATTTGCCTTTAGACCGACGCCAATCGGCGGCCCCGTAACCGGCACGATGGGCATAGGCAGCGGGATAGAGCGAATTGCGGGCGTGACCAAGGGGATGGCTTCCGGAAGGTTCGGCCAGAACCGATCGAGCGCT
Organism: Betaproteobacteria bacterium; assembly: GCA_003153335.1. Taxonomy (GTDB): domain Bacteria; phylum Pseudomonadota; class Gammaproteobacteria; order Burkholderiales; family Casimicrobiaceae; genus PALSA-1005. Next base: position 3,921 of record PLYG01000169.1, read on the forward strand.
ACCGCCAGGTCCGCGTCTTGCGGCGGAATTGCATTGGCAGCGCGGTACACGCCATAACGTACGTTGGCGAGATCGGCGCGGGCCAGACCCAGCGTGACAACAGGCAGCCGGCCCACCGCGGCGCCGCCGGTGCAGTCTTCGACCCCGGTGCCGGTGCTATCGGGACAGGGCAAGCGGTGAGTCGCGGCAATGAATCCGGTCAGCGCCTGATCGATAAACCCGAGGGTTTGCGGCGCCCTGATCTCAGTCAGCCGTTGCCCGGTCAGTTTTCCGAATTGCCATACCAGTACGATAATCAGTCCGAGGACAACCAGCCCGATCGCCAGTTCCAGCAATGAGTAACCATGGGCCCGGCGCGCGTTCATGGCGATAACCCCCGCGAGTTAAGCGTTTGTGCCCTTAGAATGGCAACCGCCTGGTCTGCCGCGGTTAGCAGCTCGAATGCGGTCGCCGCCGCGAGCTGGTTGGTCGCGGTAACGACGTCGGCGTTCGCGCTGACCAGAGATNNCGGTCAGCGTGGCCGTTGCCGCAGCGATCGCGGCGGTCATGGAAATAACCAGCGCGGCGCCCGATGCAAACGGTGGATAGGACGACAGCGCGATGGAGTCGGCCAGAGTCGCCAACGCGATACCCATGTCGATTCCGGCAAAGGTCACAGAGTCGGTTGCAAAGACGACATTCTGATTCTTGAATGCCAGTTGGAACGTTCGAAAAGCCACAAACCGTAGCGCGAACTGATCGAGGTCATAGGCGGCGGAGGCGGCGTGTGCCGCGCCGTTGACTGCGGCGAGCTTCGTCGCGCAGCCCAGCCTGGTGAACATTTCGCTGCTGCCGATGGTGAGCGTCTGGTCGTCGTAGGTGGCACTGCGTGCGGCCCCGGTTAACTCGAACTGCCCGGCCGTCGTATTCAGACCGTCGAACGGATTGCCATTGCCATCCGCATCGCCGGGGACGGCGGTGGCGAGCCCATAGGCAATCGGTACGTTCGCCACGCCCGCGGTGAGCGCGACAGGCGGCGTGGCCGCACGCACCAGCGTAAGAAGTTCCTGGCAAAAACCAAGCCCTGGATTGGGATCCGCAACCGTACCCGGCGGAAGGCGCGGCGTATAAAGCGAGCTGCTGACTGCNNAGGGCGTTTCGATACACGAGATAGCGTACCGGTTCGGAAAGGCTCAGCCCCAGCGTTTTCGCCGGGAGCCAGCCCGGGCTGGCCGCGGTGCCGAGAGGCGCGGTGCTACAGTCCTCCAAGCCAGTGCCGGTCGTGGCCGGGCAGGGCAAACGCCCACGGGCGAGCACGAATCCGTTCAGCGCCGCTTCGATGTCGGGCAGTGACGTCGCCGTCAGGCGCTCGATGGCCGGCAGGCTCTTGTAGCGCGGGAGCACTTGCCAGATCAGCAAGCCGATCGCACCGACGATGACCAGCACCACCGCCAATTCGGCCAACGAAAACCCGCGTCCCCGGGTCCTTGTTCGAAGGGCTATGCGTCGGTTCATCGCACGCCTCCTTTCGCGTCGGCCGCCGTCAGGATGCCCAGCGGGTCGTTCAGAAGATTGTAGATGACCCCTGGGGTCCCCGGTGCCGGGGGCGCGCAGCCCGTAACCGCCGTACCACCCTGGCGGGAGATCGCGCAGTTCAGGGCAACCAGGTTGTTTTGCGCTTCGGTGAGTTGCGCGTTGGCGGTATTTGCGTTCGTCTGTGCGGCGTTGTATTTCTTCAAAGCCAGGAGATAAACGCGATAGTAATCGACCGCCCCATCGGTGCCATTGGTGCCGGTGAGAAAACCGAGGAAGGTCCAGTGCTCGTTAGCGCAGTTGCTGCTCATACCGGGGTTGGGCACATCCGAACCCGTGGGATACATACCGGCCGCGGACGCACTATTGGGATAATTCCTGTCGATGGCGCAACCGATCAGCGTCCTGGGATCGTAGCTCGGATCGATGAAGTCGGACTGCACTACAGAATTTCTGACGGCGACGTAATTGTCGGCAGCGGCGTTTGCCGCGTTCAGGGCGTTCGTTACCGCCAGCGCATCGAGGACCCTCTTGGCCAATAACCCAACCACCCCGGCATTGGGGTCCGTGTTGGGACTGTTGAGCAGGTTGCTCAAATACGTTACCGAATTCAGATCGAGCTGGTGAATGAGGCGCGCCGTCACGCAGGCCGCCGTGTCCGGGTTGGGCGCGGGTGTGCACGCGGTCGCCGCCGCTGCACTCGCCGCGGCCTTGGTAGTCGCATTGGCCAGGCCTGTTGTCGTGTCAGCGATTTTCTTGTCGTCCGCGGCCACGACCGCCTGCGCGGTGCTGTAGCTGTCGACCGCCTGTGTGTAGGCTAGGTACTGGTTCAGCACATTGGCCAGCAGGCTGTCGTTGGTGCAGGTCGTTCCGCAGGGCAGCGGGTTGGCCTTTTGCTGATATACCGCCGGATGGTTGGTCGTAATCAGCGTGCCCGGGAAGTGGACCGCAACGATTACCAAGTCAGGACAACTGGAAATGGCCGTCGTGCCGTGATCAACGGTACCCAAAATCCCGTAACTACAAACATAGGTCGTATACGCCGCTACAGTTTCATAATTATTCGGATCGCTCGGGTGCGCCGCCGCGTAGATGTTGAGGATGCCGTTGCAGTTTGAGGGCGGGTTCGAACTCGCGCAATTCCAATTGGTGAAGTTGGCGTTCTTGTTGTTGAGCTCTACTGTGGCCGCCGCGTTTGCCGCGGCTGCTTTGGTCGTCGCATCGGTCACGGCGTCCGTCATGCCCTGGATGTAGCTTGTCAGGTCGACTGGGCCTGGATCCGCCAGACCGTCGGCGACCTGGGCAACCTGAGTTGCCTCGGCGGCGGCCGCGATGTTGACGCCAAGCGCCGCGGCATTCAGGGCGACTGCTGCGGCGCCCAGGCCGATCGCCACGGCCGCCTCGGCAACGGCGGCGGCATAGACCGGTATGAATGCGCAGCCCACGAGCACGAAACAAGAGGCGATGGCTCCCGATAGCCCAGCCGACGCAACCCCCAGTGCCGTAACGGCGGCACCCACGGCGGCTACGGATACGCCAACTTTGATACCGCTGACGATGCCTTTGGCGTAGCCCGCGGCGGCAAGCACCGCGGCATTTTTAACCATGGCTTTCTGCGAAGCAGCGACTTCATTATGGACATCGACGGCATGCGCCATCGCATCCAGGCTGCGGGTGGCTTGCGCACAGTCCAGCGTGGAGCTCAAGTCGGAGAACGTTCGGACCAGCACCCGATCATCGTAGTCGTAGGCGGCTGCGCGCGACGGCGATTCCAGGACCGGCGCCCCCGTCATGGGCGCATTCAGGCCGTCAAACGGGTTGCCGTCGCCGTCTTTATCTTCGCCGCCTTCGGCCAGGCCATAGGCGACATTGATGACTGCCGACCCCGCGCCGGGTATGTAAGCGGCAGTCGTACTCGGCGCCGCGGTGGTCGCGGCGTTCGCCGTGTTCAGGCCGACACAGAAATCCAGGACGCTTAGACTACCGAACGTATAGGCAACGGCATCGGGGGTGCCGCTGTATTGGACGGGTTCGTAGCGGCTGACGAGTTGGCCCAGGTCGGTGCTGGTGCGATAGACGATATAACGCAGCCGCGGCAGACCGATGATTGGTCCGCCCGCCGAACTCTGCGCGACCAGGGTGCCGGGAAGCGGCGAGGGCGCATAGGCGGCAAGAGCCGCGGACGGGAGCCAACCTTTCTGAACGCCGGCGGTGCAGTTTTCGCTGCCGTCGCCCGTCGTATCCGGGCACGGCAGCCGGCCGTTGGCTGCGGCAAACGCCTGGAGCGCTTTGTCGGCCGCCGTGAGTTGGGACAGTCTATCGGTTTCGCGCTGACCGGGTTGCCCCGCCTTGAGCAGGGCCAGGCCGACGATGGCAATGACGGCGACCACGCCGAGCAGTATGGTCAGTTCCCACAGCGAGAACCCGCGCTCCGCATTGTGCTTACCCGCGGTGCCGCCTGTGCGTGGGGGCCGCTTCATGATCCGCTTCGGCGTTCAGTGCGTCGGTGCCATCGAGGCCTGCCGCACCAGCTCATAGATCGGCAACAGCAGCGCGACGATCAGCAGGATGAAAAAGGCGCCCGCGGCGAGGATGATCAGCGGCTTGATGACCTCGGACAGTGAGCCGATCAGATGCGCGAGCCGGGCGCGGTATTCCTGCGCCAAATGCGTGAGCTGACGATCGAGCGAACCGGTTTCTTCGCCGACGGCGATCATGCGCAGCACCATCGGCGGGAAGCCGCCCACGTTGCGCATGGCCGGCGCGAGCATGCCGCCACGCGCGACGGAGGCTCTTACCGCGCGAATGCGGTCGCGATAATACTCGTCGGACAGCGCTCGCTCGAGCACCCCGAGACTTCGGATGATGTCGATGCCGGCGTTGACCAGCATCGCGAGATGTTCGGCGATGAAGGCCATGCCCGACGAGGTGACGATCACGCGTGCAATCGGCAAACGATGGGCGAGGCGGTAGGCCACGCGGCGCGTGCCGGTATGCAGGCGCAGCAACAGCCAGATACCCACGAGGGTCAGCCCCAGCAGAGCGAGCGATACCGCGGCATGGACCTCCAGCCATTTCGAGGCCGTGAGTATGACGCGAGTGACCGCGGGCAACTTCACTCGCATCTGCGTGAACAACTCCGCGAGGTTCGGAATCACGTAGTAGACCCAGAACAGCGCGGCGGCAAAGATTACAGCGAACACGAAGGCGGGATAGATCATCGCCTGGCGCACGTCACGGCCGAGCGAAGTGAGGCGCTCGATGTGCTCCGCAGCTTCCAGCAGCATGCGGTCGACGTTTCCGGTCTCTTCGCCGATTACCATCAGGTTGCGCACGGATTCCGGGAACAGGTCGGGATGGCGATCGAAGGTCTGGCTGATCGATGCGCCGGTATCAAGATCAGCCGCCAGCAGGCGGGCCGTCGCCGCGGCGCTTTTTTGCGTGTAGTCGCTTTCGTTGGCGATGGATTTCAGCGCATCGATGATCGGAACACCGGCATGCGTCATCACGGCCAAATCGCGCAGCAGACCGCTGAGTTCGACGGGGGGCAATGCGCGACGCGTGGCGCCGCTTGCGGCGTCTATCACGGTCGAGCACCAGCCCGGCAACCGGTATAACTGCAGCACGACCGCGTCGAACTGGCGTTCCAGCCAGAGCTTGGCCGACAGGTCGCGTTCCACCACGAGGCGCAACATGCCCGAGCGGGTGCGGCCGTTGGCCAGTAGCAGCCGATAGGTGTAGGTGTGCATGCGTTATTCCGATCCCGATTCCAAATCCGCGCCCACGCCAAAGAAACGTCGTCGACCTGCGCCGGTGCGACGGATCGCCATGGAAGCGGAAACAGAATCACTCATTGCGGACCTTCGCCCATTACGCGAGTGATCTCGGCGAACGTAGTCTGTCCCTGGCTTACGCGCCACTTGGCCATCTCGACCATGGGCTGGAAGCCGCCGTCGACGGCGATGCGGCGCAGCGCAGTGCGGCTCTGACCGTCCGCAATCGCATTGGCCAGTGCCTCGTCCACGGTGAGGATTTCATAGACCGGTAAGCGACCGAGATAGCCCGTGTGCGCGCAACGAGCGCATCCCGATCCGTGCATTGCGCCGTCGGTGGCGTATACGCCCAGCCAGTCGTGCTGCACTTTGCTCAGGGCGACCGGCTCGCTGCAGAACGGGCAGTTGCGCCGTACCAGCCGTTGGTTGATGACCGCAATCAGGTTTTCGGCGATCACTTGCGGTTCCAGCCCCAGCGGAACCAATCGCGGGACCACGCCGAAAACGCCGGCAACGTGCAGGGTAGACAACACCAGATGGCCCGTCGCAGAAGCAGTTACCGTGGCGGCGGCCGTTTCAGCGTCGCGAATTTCGCCGACCAGGATCACGTCCGG
>PLYG01000381.1 GCA_003153335.1 Betaproteobacteria bacterium
AGCGAAGGCGTGATCGGCGTCGCATTGTTCCTGGGTGGCGCAAGCACGCCGAGCGAGGCGGTGGTGGTGAGCGCCGGCTACGCTTATCGGCTGCGTGCGGATCTGCTGAAAAACGAGCTCGAGCACGACGGCCCGCTGCGCCGCTTACTGCTGCGCTACACCCAGGCGCTGATCGCGCAAACCGGGCAGATCGCGGTGTGCAACCGGCACCATTCGCTGAAACAGCAACTGTGCCGCTGGATCTTGTCAAGCCTGGACCGGTTGCCCTCGAATGAGCTGACAATGACGCATGAACTGATCGCCAACATACTGGGCGTGCGCCGCGAAGGCGTCACGGAGGTCGCCGGAAAGCTGCAAAAGGCGGGACTGATCCATTACAACCGCGGCCACATTGTCGTACTCGATCGCCCCCAACTGGAAGCACAGGCATGCGAGTGCTATGCGGTCGTCAAACGGGAATATGACCGTTTGCTGCGCCCGGAAAACACCATTCGCAACGCTGATGTGCACGGCACGTTTCGCCAGTATCGTGGAGGTTGGTGAAGACCCCGCCCACCCTGAATTGACTGGCGCGAGCCGTTCGACGGTCGACTGGTTTCCGCATCGAAGAGACGCCCGAGAATGACAGTTCGCCACAGGGAACAGCACCGCACGGACCGCATCGGCTGGTTACGCGCGGCGGTATTGGGTGCCAACGACGGCATCGTTTCGACCGCGAGTCTGGTGCTCGGTGTCGCAGCCGCGGGTGCGACTCATGGCAACGTGATGATTGCGGGGATCGCCGGCCTGGTCGCGGGAGCCATGTCGATGGCTGCCGGTGAGTACGTGTCGGTTCGCTCACAGGCAGATTCCGAGCAGGCCGCGCTCAACCTGGAACGCGCGGAACTCGAAGCAGACGACCAGGGCGAGCGCCGGGAGCTGACAGCGATCTACCTTGGCCGCGGCCTCGATCCCGTGCTCGCAAAACAGGTCGCCGAGCAGCTCATGGCCCATGACGCGCTGGGCGCGCATGCCCGCGACGAACTCGGTATCTCCGAGACGCTCAGCGCGCGGCCGATTCAGGCTGCGTTGACATCAGCGGCCAGCTTCGCCGTGGGCGCAGCCATGCCGCTGTTGGCTGTTGCCATGGTCTCTGAGGCGAGTCTGATTCCCGTCGTCTCCGGAACTTCGCTGGTGTTCCTCGCGATGCTGGGCGGGTTGGCTGCGCGCGTGGGCGGCGCAAGAGTGACGGTGGGCGCAATGCGCGTCACGTTCTGGGGCGCACTTGCCATGGCGCTGACGGCAGGCGTCGGGGCCCTGTTCGGAACCGTGGCGTGACCAGGCGCCCGCATCGGACCTTGGGAATGCCGCACGGCGGCTACGTTAACCTTGTAGAGTTGAAAGAGCGAAAGTGGTCAATGCAGGCCACCACAAACTATTGCCGCCTGACCGGCCCCTATGGGTACAAATGGCCCACTCTCCAGGAACTGCACCTGAAGCTCTTCAACGAACCCTTCAAGGGCGCGCATCGCGCGCTCGCCGACGTGCGATGTTGCCCCGGTCGCTGTCGAAATCTGCCCCTACTTTGGCGCCAACGAGCGGCTCGTGGGGCGCCGCCGCCGCATTGCCGCTCGACACCACCAGCGCCAGGTACATCTGGCCGAAGGGCAGCATGGCGAGATGGAAGGCAGCTTCGAGGGCAGTGGCCGGCGATGTGATTCCTCCGGCCAAGGATTGTCCGCTCCAGGACGGATGGTTTTGGTAAGGCGCAAGCAGATTGTTGTCGAATCCCGTTTCCATCCACCACCAATCGTGGCGACTGGTGGCGTTGTTCATTGCTTTCATGACATGACCTCCAATTGAAAGGAGAATCCAACGGTTGCAGGTTGGCCGAGGCTTGACGGCGGCGGCAAATCCCTACCGGGCGAAACATGCGTCGTATTCCCTGTCATACAGAGTCGGTCGCCGGCGCGGAAATACATTGGCCGGAAAATTCTCGCCGTGCGGAGGTCGACGTCCTCTTCACGAAACGCGCGCAAGCGTCCCAACCGCGCATAGCTTCCGGACGTTCGAGATTGACCGGAAGCCGCCGACCTGAAATACTTAAAGCCCTCCGTTACGCCGGGCTTCTTGGACATCGAATTGAAACGACCCTGCGGGTCGTCTCAATTCTTATGGGTTAGGACCCTCCGATCGACTATTCGCTAAACAACGCATTGAACTCCCGCATCGTCACTGTTCCAGCAACCGTGCCCTTTTTGTTGGCGATCTGCAAGTCCATTTCGTGCTGCACATAGTAAGTGGAGGCACCGGGGTACAGCGGCACCGAAGCTGACAGGGCCCCCGTGAACAAGGGGAATTGGATAGGCGATGGGCCGCCGCCTTGGGCCTGTATCACGCTCGGCCCCCCGTCCGGGCAAACATTCCCGAACCAGTTGCAGATGTCCAAAGCAGACAGCGTCGAGTCGACACCGACGTTGTGGGCGATGGACGCGTTGGGACTAGCGCCCGTCGTGAAAAGATAGCCCGCTTGGCCCGCGGCCGTGGAGTTTGTCGACGCCGACATGGTTTTCAACTGGCCGGTGGTGTCGGTGACGGAATAGTCGATCACGAATCCAATTTCGTGCGCTCCGCCTTTTCCGCTCAGCGAAAACGGGTTAGGCACGCCAGATTGAATAACAACAAACCGAAGACCGGCCTGCTGCGTGCCTGTGGCAGGGTCGGTCACAACGATCCCTTGCACATCGATGTTGCTCGGGCCAGCACCGTTGAAGTACGGCGCGGCAAAATCGGAAAAAACCAAACTGCCGACCATGAGACCGTTGCCACCGAAGAGCTTGTCCAACGGCGTTGCCTGCGCTTGCGCCATTGCGCCACAGAACAGGGCTGTTGCCACCAATACGCCAGTCATTTTCGATTGCGCTATCTGAGCCATCGTGTTTCTCCTTGGTTAATGGTTTAAATCGTTGTTGCCGAAAAGGGAAGCCAATGGTTGTAAGATCGCCGAGGCCTGATGGTGTCGGCACAACCCTGCCAGGTAAAACATCGTATTCCCTGGCATACAGAGTCGGTCGCCGGTCCGGAGATACATTGGCCGGAAAAGATAGTTGCTGTGCGCAGGCCGACCTTCGCTGCACGACATGCTCCGGCGGCCCAACCGCTGATCGCTCCCGGATGTCCGGGATTGACCGGAAGGGCCCGACCTGAAATACTCCGGACGCTGCCTTTGGTTCCCGCCCGCGCGCCTTTGGATATCGAACTCTTCTCGCTGACGTTTGCGCCCTGCCGCCACCGGAAAACAGGAGGCTGTCTTCCGCTCCCCGCTTCCGTCGCCACCCGATGAGCGGACTCGCCGATGAAGACGATGCCTCGCTCGTTGCGCGCTGCCGGCGCGGCGAGGCTCCGGCCTGGGAGGCGCTCGTCCATCGCTACCAGCGGCTGGTCTATGCGATCGTGCGGCGGGCCGGCCTCGACGAGCACGCGGCCGCCGACGTCTTTCAGACCGTCTTTGCCCGGCTCGTTGCGCATCTGCCGCGGATCGCGGATCCGCAGCGACTCCAGGCCTGGATCGTCACCACGGCCAGGCGCGAGGTGCTGCTGGCCCTGCGCCGCGGCCACCGAACGGTGTCGATGACGCGCGACGAGGACGCCGGTGACGAAACGGGCGAGTTCGACATCGCCGACGATGCGCTGCTGCCCGAGGACGCGCTCGCGGAATTGCAGCAACTCGACGGCTTGCGCCGCGCGATGGACCGGCTGGACGAGCGGTGCCGGGAGTTGCTGCGGATGCTGTTCCGCGATCAAGGTGACAAGGTGGCCTACGATGACGTGGCGCAGCGCCTCGGCATGTCAGTGGGCAGCATCGGCCCCACCAGGTCGCGCTGCCTGGGTAAATTGCGCGGGCTAGTGGACCATGCGCCCGGAAAGTTGTGAAATCATGTATTTTGGGGACCTGAACCTGCTCTGTTCGACATCCATCAACCCGAGCCGCACGCCATGAAGCCCATCAACCTGCTGTCCGAAGACGAATTTGCCACCCTGGTGCAGCGTGCGGTCGCGCTGCCCGATGCGCCGCCGGCGCTGCTGCGCGCCGCCATCGGCCAGTGGCAGGCTGCGCAGCCTTCGCTGCTGCAGACGGCGGTCCAGGCGGTCGTCAAGCGCGTGGTGGCCGCGCTAACTTTCGATAGCTGGGCGGCGGGCTCAATGGCATTCGGCGTGCGCGCAGTGCCCTCGGACACGCGGCACCTGCTGTTCAGCGCGATGGGCCGCG
>PLYG01000078.1 GCA_003153335.1 Betaproteobacteria bacterium
CCAATGCGAAGGACCCGCACACGCTTATCTTCGATCGGGACGGGATACTCTGGTTCACGGTCCAGCAGGCCAACATGCTGGGGCGGCTCGATCCCAGGAGCGGCGAGATCAAGCTCATCACATCTCCCACACCGAAATCACGGCCGTATGGGATGGCAGTCAATTCGAAGAACGTCGTCTTCTTTGTCGAGTTCGGCGCCAACAAGGTCGCCAGCATCGACAGCAAGACGCTGCAGATCAGGGAATATCCGCTGCCGGATCCGGCTGCGCGTCCGCGGCGAATCGTCATCGGCCCCGATGACATCGTCTGGTACACGGATTTCGCGCGGGGCTTTCTGGGCCGGCTGGATACCACGAACGGCAAGGTCACCGAATGGCAGTCGCCGAGCGGGCCGAAGTCTGAGCCATACGGCATCGTCTTCACCAAAGGTGCACTCTGGTACAACGAGTCCTTCGCCAAGCCGAACACCATTGTGCGTTTCGATCCCGTGACCGAGAAATTCCAGACCTGGAAGATTCCCGGCGGGGGCGACATTGTGCGCAACATGGATGTGACCCCCGACGGCAACCCGGTGCTCGCCAACAGCCTGGTCAATCAGGTCGGGCTGGTGGAAATCGGGAAGTAGCGGCGCGGCCATAAGGCTGCGGTGAGGACCTATTCCTCAGGCTAGGGGCTCTCGAGTCAATGCTTGCCGCACGATGGTGTCGAGCGTCGCGAAGGCGCGGTAGCGTCGGCATGGGGAGCGCATTGATGTCGGAAAGTGTCCTCGATGCCTATGCCGAACGCTCCCGGCTCAGCGTTCACAAGCTCATCGGGAAATTCCAGTCCGTGCGCATGCTGCTCATATGGCGCGGCGACTCGCCCCGGCAAAACGGGCCGGAGTGAGTGTTGGCCGGACTGAGCTGCCCCCATTTCGACGCCACGGTAGAATGGCGCCACCCCCTCAAGACGCCAAAAACTGTTGTCACTTGCGATGGTATTCGCCGCGTCATGTTCCTAATCAGCTGGATCTGGATTCCGATCGTCCTGGCGGCCGCGGGCGCGCAGACGATTCGCAATGCCTCGCAACGCAGCCTGGTCAAATCGGCAGGAACGCTTGCCGCCACCTTCGTTCGCTTTGCCTACGGCCTGCCGTTCGCCATCATCGGGCTGCTCGCGCTTGCCGCGCTGAGTCCCGGCGCTATGCCCGAACCGAATGCAATCTTTTTCGTGTGGATCGCCTTGGGCGCCGGCGCCCAGCTTGGCGCGACCGTTTTCCTGATCAGGGCCATGGAGGAGCGCAGCTTTGTGGTGGCCGTCGCCTACTCCAAGACCGAGATCCTGCAAATCGGCCTCTACTCCGTCGTGCTGCTGGCCGAGCCGCTGACTACGGCTGCCGTCGGCGCGATAGTGCTGGCGACCAGCGGCGTGCTGCTGCTTTCCGTCAAGCCAGGGGCCGAGCGCGGGACCGGAATCGCCACCTGGTTTTCTCCGGCCGCGCTACTGGGTCTCGCCTCGGGCGCCGGCTTCGCGTTCTCCGCGGTGGGCTATCGCGGCGCGATGCTCGCGCTCGCGCACCCGTTGCCATGGATGGCGGGCAGTTATTCATTGGTGTGGGCGCAGTTCTTCCAGACCTTGCTCCTCGGCGGCTACCTGCTGCTCCGCGACCGCGCCGGCTTGACGCAGGTGATGATCCAGTGGCGGGTCTCGACGCTCGCCGGCCTGACGGGCGCGCTGGCGTCGCTGGGCTGGCTCACCGCGTTCGCGATGCGCAGCGCCGTGGACGTGCGCGTCGTCGGGCTGGTCGAGGTCATGTACAGCTACGCGCTGTCGCGCCGCTTGTTCAAGGAGCCGGTCAGTTGGCGCGAGAGCGCGGGGATCGTGCTGGTTGCCGCGGGGATCGTGCTGATCAGCGTTGCGCGCTGAAGGTGTCGGACCCTCGCGGCCCAACCAATGTGGAAATAGTGGTGCTGAACATAGCTCGCAGCCGTCCCTGGAACAACCCGCGTCAAGCCGTTTCCTTCTCTGGCTGAATCTTGGCCAGCCGCTTCAATGTGTCAGGATATCGGGAGACCAGCTTCAGCAACACCTTGGCCGGTCCGGTAGGTTCTGCCCGTCCTTGCTCCCAGTTCTCCAGCGTGCGCTTTGAAACGCCGAGAGCATGTGCAAACTCGGTCTGCGACAAACCTGACTGAGAGCGTGCCGCCAGCAACTCCCAGCGGGAGCCGATCAGGATTTCTTCCTTCTCAATCTTGCCGTTGGGTAGTTCGGTCCGTCGCCGCACTGTGCCATCTGGAAGTGTTTCAATTGTGGTCTTACGTCCCCAGCGACCAGCTCGAAGATCGCGCACTGATTGCAGCAGCTCGGCGCCGATATTGCGCTTGGCGTCCCGCTTTTTGAGTTCCTTGTCAGTCATTCGCATGTTCCATCTCGATGAACTCGAAGTGCATGTCATATTGTACGCAAGGCGCGTATATATTCAAAGCTGTTTTCCGGACCGGCGTCGCACCGGCGACAATTCCTGTCGCACCCCGGCTCGCCGCGACGCCGGGCATGTGAGATAGTCTTTCGCACCTCTTTCGCGAAAGACAGACGCCATGACCACGATCAAAAACTCTTCCCTGTTGCAGCGTCTCGAAGAAGGGCCGGTAATCTGCGCCGAGGGCTACCTGTTCGAACTCGAGCGGCGCGGCTATCTGCAGGCGGGCGCCTTTGTGCCAGAAGTCGTGCTCGAGCATCCCGAAGTCGTCACGCAACTGCATCGCGATTTTGTTCACGCCGGCTCCGACGTGGTCGAGGCGCTCACCTATTACGCGCACCGGGAAAAGCTGCGGGTGATCGGCCGCGAGAACGATCTCGAGCCGATCAACCGGCGCGCGCTGGAAATCGCGAAGGCTGTCGCAGACGAGAGCGGCGCGCTGTTCGCCGGCGACATCTGCAATACCAACGTATTCGATCCGTCAGATTCCGCGTCGCACAAGGCCGTGCGCGCGATGTTCGAAGAACAGGTAGGCTGGGCGGTCGCTGCCGGCGTCGATTTCATCGTCGGCGAAACGTTTTCCTGGGCCGAGGAAGCCCTGATCGCGCTGGATGTGATCAAGGCCGCGAAGCAGACCGCAGTCATCACGCTCGCCATGCATCAGGCCGACGTTACGCGCGAGAACTGGACCGTCGCCGATGCCTGCAAGCGCCTGGCGGATGCCGGAGCGGACGTGGTCGGCCTCAACTGCACACGCGGGCCGGCCACGATGATGCCGCTGCTGAAGCAGATCCGCGCCGCGATCACCACGCCCATGGCGGCGCTGCCGGTCCCATACCGCACTAATGAAAAGGAACTATCGTTCCAGTCGTTATGCGACGGCCACTGGCATGGCGACTGGGGGGCAAAGCCGTTCCCGACGGCGCTCGATCCGTTCACCTGCAACCGCTTCGAGATCGCCGACTTCGGCCGCGACGCGCTGGCGATGGGCATTCGCTATCTGGGCGTGTGCTGCGGCGCCGGACCGCATCACATCCGCGCGCTGGCCGAGGCGGTCGGCAAGCACCCACCCGCGAGCAAGTATTCGGCCGACATGTCCAAGCACGCGTTCCTCGGTTCGCATGAACGGCTGAAAAAAGTGCAAAAGGATTACGCGGACAAGCTGTAGGCCGTCCTCCGTCGGATGGAGGGTGACAGCCATCGACGGTCGACGCTTCAGGCAAATTCCGTCCCACGGCGTTCGTGGCGTCGATTGCGGTGTTGTGCATCTCGACCAGATGGGTGTCGCTTCGCTCGACCCATCTACGGATCATTTGGACTGCGCGCGCCGTACAATCCTGCGACTTACGGGCGCCGGCGTGCGTTCATCGCTGGGCTTGCAGCCATAGAGTGTGCGGTAGCAGCGGCTGAAATGCGACGCCGACGCGAAGCCGCACGCGACCGCGACATCCAGTATCGGCCGCGTTGTCTGCGCCAGCAGCACGCGCGCCCCGTCGAGGCGCAGCTCCAGATAGTAGCGGCTCGGATTGACCTTCAGGTACTTGGCGAACAGCCGCTCGAGCTGGCGCGGAGAGAGTTCGATCGCCGCCGCGATGTCGCGTACGTCGCGCGGGTCCTCGATGGCGTTTTCCATCATGCCCACCGCATCGATCAGTTTCCTGTTGGCGACGCCGAGCCGGCTTTGCACGGCCATCCGTTGCTGGTCGTGCGTACCGCGGATGCGCGGATGAATAAATTGCTCGGAGACATCGTTGGCCAGCGCGCGGTCGTGGCGCGTTGCGATCAGTTGCAGCATCATGTCCAGCGCCGCGGTTCCGCCGGAGCAGGTGTAGCGGTTGCCGTCGATGACAAAAATGTCGGTCGTCGTGCGGATGCGGGGAAATTTTTCGGCGAACGCGGCCAGGCTTTCCCAGTGCAGCGCGCAGCGCCGCCCGTCGAGCAGCCCTGCGTGCGCCAGCAAATAAGCGCCGAGGCTGACGCCGCCGACCGCGGTGCCGCCGCGCGCTGCGCTGCGCAGCCACTTGAGTACCGTCTCATCGCCGGCGCCTGCGTCCGGCGTTCCCGCGCAGACCAGCAGCAGGTCAAGGGCGATCTTGTCTCGCGCCGACCCATGGACGGCGATGTCGATGCCGTTGCTCGCGCGCACCGGGGCCCCGTCCCGCGAATACAGGCGCCATTCGAACAGCGGCAGGCCGGTCAGCCGATTGGCGGCGCGCAGGGGCTCGATCGCGGAGGCGAATGCCATCATCGGAAATCTCGGCATCAGGTAGAAGCCGATGGTGTACGGCGCCTCGGCGGGGGCGCGCGCCGCGACGGGCAGAATAGGGGACAGACCACGTTTTATCATTGTCGAATGCGAAAAGCGTGGTCTGTCCCCATTGTGTTCCGGCCTACAACACCTGCTCCAGAAACGCCCGCGTGCGCTCCTTCTGCGGACTGCCGAAGAGCTGCGCCGGCGTGCCTTCCTCGACGATTACGCCGTGGTCGGTGAAGTAGACGTTGTGGGCTATCTCGCGGGCGAAGGCCATTTCGTGGGTGACCAGAATCGAAGTCATGCCTTCCTCGACCAATTGCCGGATGGTGACCAGCACTTCCTTGCGCGTTTCGGGGTCGAGCGCCGCGGTGACTTCGTCGAACAGCATCACCGATGGCCGCATCGCCAGCGCGCGGGCGATGGCGACGCGCTGCTGCTGGCCGCCGGAGAGCTCGCCCGGATAGCTGTTTTCCTTGCCGGCCAGGCGCACCTTTTTCAGCAGCTCGTGCGCACGCGCCTCGACCTCCTCTTTCGATTGCTTCAGCACCTGGATGGGCGCCATCATGATGTTTTCCAGCGCGGTCTTGTGCGGGAACAGGTTGTATTGCTGGAACACGATCGAGACGTCCTTCCTCAGCGCGATCATTTCCTGATCCGCGCGCAGCTTGTGCACCGCGTGCGCGCCGACGAAGACTTCGCCGCGGTCGACGGGGATCAGGCCGTTGATGCAGCGTAGCAGCGTCGACTTGCCCGATCCGGACGGACCGATCACGCACACCGCCTCGCCCCTGTTCACCGCCAGCGAGATGCCGCGCAGGACTTCGACGGCGCCGAACGACTTGTGGACGTCGACGATACGTACGATGGGGACGATAGGCGCATCAAGGCCGGCGTCGCTCATGATGCGGCGTCCGTCGTCGCGATCACCGGCACGTCGACTATGCGGGGCTGGTGACCGGTTGCCGCCAGGAAGCGCTCGAGGTCGACGTGGGCGATGATCATGGTCGCGGTGTTGACCAGAGGATGCGCCTGGATGGCGTCGGCTCCCCACAGCGCGCGGTCGATCACGAATTCGACCTTGTGCGCCGTGTCGTTGAGCAGCGCCAGCAGGCTGACCGCGCCCGGCGTGATGCCCAGGTGCCTGGCCAGCCGCTCGGCCGACCCGAATCCCAGACGCCCGACACCCAGCACTTCGCCCAGGCGATTCAAATCGACCGCGCATTTCGAGGGCACCGTGACCAGCAAATGGCGCAAGCCTTTCTTGTCGCGCAGAAACAGGTTCTTCGTTTTGGCGCCGGGCAATGCGGGGACCAGCCGGTCGGACTCCTCGACGGTCATTACCGCAGGGTGTTCGTGACGGGGCAGGGAAATGCGGCGTTCGGTCAGAAATTGGTCCAGGTCCATGGTGATCTCGTTTCTAGCGTTCGGCGTAGCGCAGTTCGAGGCGCTTGGTCCACAACGCAATCGGGTAACAGTACAGGAAGAACCACAGCAATACATAGCTGTAGATCGGGATCAGCAAATCGGTGCGCGCCTCGGCGGCAGTGATGCGGCCGGTGATGGTCATCACTTCGCTCACGCCGACGATCGAGGCCAGCGTCGTCGCCATGGTCAGGATCGCGTACCAGTTCATCCACGGCGGCAGCATCCGCTTGACGCATTGCGGCAGGATGATTTTCCAGAGCGTCTGCCGGCGCGAGAACGCCAGCGAGCGCGCCGCGTCCCACTGCGCGGTCGGGATCGACTGCACTGCCCCGCGGACGATTTCGGCGAAATTGGCCATGATGGGGAGCGCGAGTCCCAAGGTCGCCTTGATCCAGTCCGGGAACGGCACGGTCACGCCGCCGAAATGCAACTCGAACGGCATCAGGAACATCACAAAAAAGAGCAGCACCAGCCACGGCGCATTGCGGAAGAACTGGACGACGACCCACGACGTGCCCCGCACCGGCGCCAGCAGCGATATGCGCGCAAAGCCCAGGAGCAGACCGGCGGCAGTGCCCAGCGCCATCGCCATCACGCTGATCAGCAGGTTGAACAGAAAACCCTTGGCCAGCAGCGGCGTCCATTTGATCAGCAATTCGATCACGCTCACGCTGAGGTCCCGCGCTTGCACCTGCGCCACGGCGACCGACGCGAGCAGCACCGCAAGAAGCGCGAAGCCGGTGCGGGCGGTGAAGAGCGATCCGCCGCTCGAGCGGTCGGCCCTCGCGTATTGTTCGGGGCGCAACCGCAATGCCAGCACCACGTCGAAGCGGGCGGGAACGTAATACTTGCTCATTGGCCGAATCCCGGCACGCGCAAACGCGCTTCCAGCCACTGCATCACCTGGTTGATGATGCCGACGATGGCGACGTAGGAAATGAGGAGGACGACCATCATCTCCGGCACATTGACCTGTTCCGACCAGATCTGCGCCGACATGTACAGCAGTTCGGGCACCGCGATCGCGTAGGCCAGCGTCGTCGTCTTCACCAGGTTGACCAGGTTGTTGGTCATCGCCGGCATGGTGACCCGCAGCGCGAGCGGCAGCACCACCAGCCGGAACACCTGGGCGCGCGAGTAGCCCAGCGATTCGGCCGCCTCGATCATCGCCCGGGGCACGGCCTCGATCCCGGCGCGGAAGATTTCGGCGGCAAAGGCGGCCTCGAGCAAGGTCAGCGAAATGACCGCCCAGCCCAATGATCCCAGCAATGGCATGCCGCCGACCTTGGGCAACAGCGGCCCCAGCGCGAAATAGAAAAAATACAGTTGGACCAGCGGCGGCGTATTGCGAAAGAGCTGGACAAAGCCGTTGGCGGCACGCCGCACCGCGGCGATTTTCGATCCGCACAGCCAGGCGGTGAATGCCCCAAGCAACAGGCTCAGGATCAGGCAGTACGCCGAGAGCTTGAGGGTGGTCGCGAAGCCTTCGAGGAAACGCGAGCGGTCGTAGCTGTCGTAGAAAATCGTCAGCTTGATGCCGCTGGTCTGATGCAGCCACCGGAACCAGGCCGCGATGTCATCCACGGCGGGATCCTCGGCTTAGGCCGGGCGGGCGGCTTCGCCCGCACTCGCACACTATTTGAACTTTGCCTGCTGTTCGACCAGGAACGGCGATTGCGGGATTCCCCACTTTTTCTCGAGATCAAGGATGAAGCCGGTCTTGTGCCATTCCTTGCTCACATCGCTGATCCAGGCGGCGAATTTGACGTCTTCCTTGCGCACGCCCAATCCCCACGGCTCGGGATCGATCGAGGGCAGCACCATCGCGTAGTCGGCCCACTTGGCATCGCCCATGATACCGGCAAAGAACGTCGTGTCGAACACGGTGCCCACGCAGTTGCCACCTTCCAGCGCCGCCATCGCTTCGGTCACACCCTTGAACACGACGAGTTGCGCGCCGAATTCTTCGCCGGTCTTGCGGTTGTAGTAGGCGCCCTGGATCGCGCAAACAGGTTTGCCCTTGAGATCGGCCCAGGTCTTCAGTCCCGAATTCTTCTTGGCGAACACATTGGCCGCGCCCGCGTAGTAGAACGGCTGCGGAATGCCGACGACTTCCGCCCGATCGGGTTTGTACGCCATGGTCGCGATCATCATGTCGGTCCGGCCCTGCTTGACGAATTGCTTCCGGTTCGCGGCGATGACGGGCACCAGTTCGATCTGCACGCCAAGACGCTTGGCAATGTCGTTGGCCAGATCGATTTCGAGACCGACGATCTTGCCCGAGGGGTCGGTGTAGCCGAACGGCTTGTAGTCGGCCTTGACGCCGACCACGATCTTGCCTTTCTGCTTGATGCTCGCCATGGTATCAACCTGCGCCCACGCCGAGTTTGCCGCCATCACAAACAACCCTGCAACGACGAATGACCACTTCGACTGCCACGATTTTCGGTTATGCACTACGCCTCCTTGTGCTGGTTGAATACGACGGTTTTCCTTCTCTATCGCTGAGGATAAGCGATTCCAATTTCCGTTGCAACAGTCTGCTTGGCTGGGCCTGTTCTCCGACGTGACCGGGCCGGCGTTGCCCCGCGCGCTTGCCCCGTGCTCACGCGTCAGGCGCGGACGATAAATCGTGAGCAATCCTCGTTCAGATCGAATGACCCCTCGGTCACCTTACGCAGCCATCGCGCGGTCTCGAGGCTGCCGCCAAAGCAAAAGAAATGCGGTTTCATGATCGACGCGTCATCGCCCGCCGCGCGACGGCGCACCAGACCGATCAGCATTTCCTCCGGCGTGGTCGTCATCCGGGCGAGACCCGTCAGCGCGTTGGCGCTCTGCGCCAGGGCATGCATTGAAGCGCCGATGCCGCACTGCATCGCGTAGCGGATGAGCCGCGGCAGCGGCGTCGGCCCGGCGAGTCCCACGTGCGCCGGCAGCGATATTCCGCGTTCGAGGCAATGGCGTCGCCAATCGAATACCGCCTGGGGATTGAAACCGAATTGCGTCACCACATAAACACATGTCCCGGTGCGCTGCGCGAATGCTTGCTTGGTCCGCAACGCGTCCCACAACAGACTCGGCCCGATCACCTTGTGTCCTTCAGGATGTGCGGCGACTGCGACGGTCTTCATCCCGCAGTCGACGGTCGCGCCGGTTCCGAGCACTTCCACCGTGCTCGAAAAGGGACCCGAGGGCGCGTTTGCGTCACCCGCCACCAACAGCATCTGCTCGATGCCGGCCGCGTTGAGCTCTGCAAGCGCCGCGCGCAACTGCCGCTCGCTGTGGAGCGCGCGGGCGACAAGGTGGGGACACGCGTGGAATCCTAGCTTCCGGATCTTGACCGCCACCCGGACGACGTCCTGCAACAGCCAGCGCGGGTGGTGCGCGGATTATCGCACGTTCAAATACGAGCGATCCGCCACCATGCGACGGTAACTGATATGCTTGCGACATCGGCCGGTATGCTGCAACAATGGGATGATTGCCTGTGCGCCAAGCGGCGCAATGGCTACCCTACGTCGCGAGGACAGGACATGGCTAAGAGCAAAGCTGAAAATACTACATCACGGCCGCAGCCGGTCAAGCCTGACGGCCTGTTGCAACGACTCGCCGATGGACCGGTGATCTGTGCCGAAGGATATTTGTTCGAATTCGAGCGGCGCGGCTATTTGCAGGCCGGCGCCTTCGTGCCGGAAGTCGTCCTCGAACATCCGGAACTCGTCGAGATGCTGCATCGTGATTTCGTGCACGCCGGATCGGATGTAGTGGAAGCGTTCACCTACTATGCGCATCGCGAGAAGATGAAAATCATCGGCCGCGAGAAGGATCTTGAACGCATCAACCGGCAAGCGCTGGACATTGCGAAAAGGGTGGCGCACGAGACTGGCGCGCTGTTCGCCGGCAATATTTGCAACACGGGCATCTACGATCCTGCCGATCCGGCAACGCACAAGGCGGTGAGCCGCATGTTCGACGAGCAAATTGGCTGGGCGGCCGACGCGGGAGTTGACTTCATTGTTGCCGAAACGTTCGCTTACGCTGGTGAGGCGAAGCTGGCGGCCGAAGCAATCAAGAAGACGCCATTGCCAGCGGTTATCACCATGGCCATTCACAAAGCCGATCGCACGCGCGATGACCTTTCGGTCGGCGAAGCGGCGAAACGTCTCGAAGGCGTGGGAGCGGACGTCGTCGGCTTTAACTGCATACGCGGGCCATGGACCATGCTGCCGCTGCTTGAGGAACTGCGAACGGCCGTGAAATGTCACATCGCGGCACTTCCCGTGCCCTACCGCACGACGCCCGCCGAGCCGACCTTCCAATCGCTGACTGATCCGGGCTGCAACTACATTCCCGACGGGCGGCCGTTTCCGACTGCGCTCGATCCATTTGTCTGCAACCGCTATGAGATCGGTGAATTTGCGAAGCAGGCCTATGCACTCGGCGTGCATTATCTCGGCGTGTGCTGCGGGGCTGGACCGCATCACATCCGCGGCATGGCAGAGGCACTCGGCCGGAAGCCGCCGGCCAGCCAGTATTCGCCGGACATGTCGAAACATATACTGTTTGGGAGCGACAAGCAGTTGAAGCCTCATAACGTGGCTTATGGCGAAAAGATTTATGGCCGCTGAGGCGTACCATCTTCGAGCATCATCTTGCCGTCACGGCTGAAGCAGCCGAAATCAGGCGACGGCTTGCGAAAACGTGTGCTGCGCACGCCAAGAGAGTCGTTTCCATTTGATTTTCGCTCGCTCGAGATCTTTCTCGCGGTGGCCGAAACAGGAAGTTTCACTGAAGCCGGAAAACGTCTCGGCTTGACCCAATCGGCTATCTCACAGACAGTCAGCCAGCTCGAGCGCGA
This sequence comes from Betaproteobacteria bacterium, assembly GCA_003153335.1. Classification (GTDB taxonomy): domain Bacteria; phylum Pseudomonadota; class Gammaproteobacteria; order Burkholderiales; family Casimicrobiaceae; genus PALSA-1005. The sequence continues at coordinate 10,997 of PLYG01000078.1, forward strand.
ATTCGCGGTCATGTTGATTGACCGCAAGCTGAAGCCGCCGACCCTTACCATTGCCGGCGCGATTCTTCGCAAACAGGCATACGAGCTGCTTGAAGAAGCTCGCAGGGTCGTCTCCATGATTCGGGAGTCAGTTTCCGCCAAGCTGCCGATCGTGCGCATAGGCTTGATTGAATCTCTTTTCCCTGTGTTGGCGCCGGTGCTCGGCGTCGAGCTTCGTGCCTATGCCCATCAACTCTCCATGTTGTCCGGCCTCTCTTATTTTCATCGGCAGGCCCTGCTCCAACGCAACATCGATGTCTCGATTACGCCAGAGCCCATGTACGAGATCGACGGTCTCGATCGCTTTGTGCTCTTGCATGAACCATTTATCTTGCTGCTCCCGGCGACCCGCCGAGGGAAGGACAATAGCGATCTCGCCCGGCTGGCGGCCGAGCTTCCTTTCATCTGGTACACGGATCGCTCACATATGGGGCATCAGATCGGTCTTCATCTGCGCCGGCTGCGGCTCGAGCTGCCGCGCGACCAAGCCTATGACAGCACTTCCGGCGTCGTTTCGATGGTGGCAGCGGGGCTTGGCTGGGCGATTACAACCCCGCTCTGCATGCTCGATGCACGACCTGCCGCCAATAGTGTCTTTTGTGCACCGTTACCCCCGCCCGCGCTGTCGCGCCAACTCATGCTCGTGGCGCGCAGCGGCGAGATGGGCGGCATACCATCCCGCATTGCCGATCTGGCGCGAAGAGTGCTTGAAACGCGCTGCGCCCCCGAGATCGCTGGAATGTTCCCTTGGTTGGGCGATGCGTTCAAGGTCGGCGATATGTAGTCGGAAAGAGGAGCGTGCGCACGACCCTGCTCTGTTCATGCTGTAACGACAGAGCGCTGCCGCTGTTCGTCAAGATGAGTTCCGAGCGTGTCACACTATCTTTCACGGTTGATTCTTCAAAATTCTTCCCAGGGAAAGCTATCGAGTCGCACGGCACCCTTTGCGGTCAGCAGCACTTGCGTCTCAAGTTTGATGCATTCGCCCCCAGCCTCTTCGCCGATGAGGCTTTCAAGGCACACGCACATGT
>PLYG01000086.1 GCA_003153335.1 Betaproteobacteria bacterium
CGATGTTGTCGCGATAGTAGCTCCACGCGGATGCCGACGACAGCAACCGCCTGGCGGCCTCCTCGCCCACACCAGGGTGTTCGACGATGGTGCCGTTGGTCATTTCGACGCGCAACACCCTGGTTCGCGCATCGTAGCCGGCGGCACGCAGACTGCCGCTACTCAGTTTCTTCATTTCCATCGGATACCTCCCGTTCCGAATGCCGGTGCAGAGAGCGACGCGCACGTTGTCGTTACGCCGTCATCGCCTCGGCGTATTGCGCCAGATGATGCTCGTAGTCGCCGAAGGTCTGGTTGAGCATGGTGAGCCGCTTGACATAATGGCTGACGATCAGTTCATCAGCCACACCCATGCCGCCATGCAATTGCACCGCGTTCTTGCCTACGAACCGGCTCGCCTCCGCAACGCTCGCGCGCGCGGCGGCGATCGCATTGCGGCGCGCTTCTCCGTCCTCAAGACTCACCTTCGCCGCGGCGAAGTACGCCATCGCGCGGACCTGTTCGACGCAGACCAGCATGTCGGCGACCCGGTGTTGCAGCGCCTGGAACTTGCCGATCGGCACCCCGAATTGCTTGCGGGTTTTCAGATACTCGTTGGTGGTATCGGTCAGCGCTTCCACGATGCCCAAGGCCTCCGCGCAAAGCGCCGCCCCGGCAAGCTGGATAGTGCGCTCGAGCACGGCGGTGCCGTGGGTCTCGTCGGCCAGCATCGCGGATTGCGGAACCACGACGCCGTCGAGCGTGATTTCCGCGGCACGCAGGCCATCGACCGTGGCGTAGTCGAAAGCGCGCAGGCCCGGCGCATTGCGCTCGACCACGAACAACGCAACGCCAGTCGCGTCAGCCACCTTGCCCGACACCCGGGCGCTGACGATCAAATGCTCCGCCTGAGCGCCGTGCAGCACGACTGCCTTGCGTCCGGACAGCTTGAATCCGTCGCCGGACGCAGTCGCCGTGGTTGCGACATGGTTGAAGTCATAGCGCCCGCCCGGCTCCAGTGCGCCAAGAGCAAAGACCTCGCTGCCGTCGGCCAAAGCCGGCAGCAACGCGGACTGCTGCGTGTCGCTGCCGCTTAAGCCGATCACATTGGCGCAGACGACGGCGCTCATCCACAAAGGTTCCACGACCAGGCCGCGACCGAATTCGCGCATCACGACCAACGTGTCGAGCGGATTGCCGCCCGGACCCGCCGCAAGACCGCCATGCGCTTCCGGCACGTTGAGTGCCAGCACGCCCATGTCGGCGTAGGCCTGCCAGTGCTCGGCGCTGAACCCTCCCGCTGCGGCGATCGCCTGCCGGCGCGCCGGCAGCGAGTAGCTTTTGGCGAGATAGCGCCGGAGGCTGTCCGCGAGCAGCGTCTGTTCCTGGGTGAAATTGAAATCCATGGGTATCCTTCGGTGTCGCTCGGTTTGTTTCGTATGTTGATTGGCGGGAACGCCAGCGGGCACAGCGGCCGGAACGTCACCGGTTTCGCCGCGCATTGAGTCCCTACAACCCCAGTATCATTTTCGAAATGATGTTGCGCTGGATTTCGTTCGACCCGGCAAAGATCGTGTACTTGTGATTGTCGAAGTGCGTGGCCGCGAGGCCGGACGTGTAGGGCGGTCCCGCAAATTCGCCGGCGAAATCGAGGTACTGCGCCTCCGGCTGATACGGCTGCGCATACGGTCCGGCCGCTTCGACGGCGAGTTCCCCGATCGCCTGCATCAGGTCGGTGCTGAAAATTTTTACGATCGACGCGTCGGGGCCCGGCGGTTTTCCCTGCTCCTGATCCCAGATGAGCTTGAGCCCCATGATCTCCAGCGCCTGCAGCCGGATTTCCAGTTGCGCGATCTTGGCGCGAAAACGCGGATCGTCGAACAGCGGCTTGCCGTGCGACATTTCTTGTCTGGCAATGTCCTTGACGCGTTGCAGTTCGCGCTTGTGAAAGCCGATCTGCGCGAAGCCGCTGCGTTCGTGGCCCAGCAGGTACTTCGCATAGGTCCACCCCTGATTTTCTTCACCGACCAGGTTTTCCGAGGGCACCTTGACGTTGTCCAAGAAAACTTCATTGACATGGTGAATGTCGTGCATGTTGAGTATGGGCCGCACCGTGACACCGGGAGTTCTCATGTTGATCAGCAGGAACGAAATCCCCGCCTGCTGCTTGCCTTCCTTGCTGGTGCGCACCAGGCAGAAAATCCAGTCGGCCCAATGGGCGAGCGTGGTCCACGTCTTCTGGCCGTTAACAAGGTAGTGGTCGCCTTCCGCATCCCGGACGCGAACCGCGGTGGTGGTGAGCGACGCGAGGTCCGACCCGGACCCCGGTTCAGAGTAGCCCTGGCACCAGCATTCGTCCATGGCCAGGATCCTGGGGAGGAATCGTTCCTTTTGCCACTGGTTGCCGAACTTCATGATCACCGGCGCGACCATGTTGTGACCGAATGGAATCAGGCGCGGTGCGCCAGCCAGCGCGCATTCGTCGTCGAATATCAGCCGCTGCATCGCGGTCCAGCCGGTGCCGCCGTATTCGACCGGCCAGCTCGGCGCGCCCCAGCCATGGGCGTAAAGAATCTTGTGCCAGCACACGGTGTCCTCCCGCGACACCTTTTTCTGGTTCAACATCTTGTCGCGAATCGAAGCCGGCAGGCTGGAGTGCACAAAGCTGCGCACTTCTTCGCGGAAGGCGCGGTCGGCCGCGCTGGGATTCAGATCCATGGGGGTCTCCTGTGAAGCGTTGATGATACAAGACCGCGCCGAATTGGTGTATCGTCGGCGCTTCATTCCCCGGTCCCTTTGTTCCCATGCGCGCGCTGCTCTGCAAGGCCCACGGTCTGCCTGAAACGCTAGTAGTCGAGGATCTTCCTTCGCCCACGCCGGGTCCGGGCCAGGTATTGATAGACGTCAAGGCGGCAGGCGTCAATTTTCCCGATGCGCTGATCATTCAGAACAAATATCAGTTGCAGCCGCCGCTGCCTTTTGCGCCGGGCGCGGAGCTGGCCGGGGTGATCAGCGCAGCGGGCGCCGGTGTGACCCGATTCAAGCCTGGCGACGCCGTGTGCGGCGTCGTAGGCTTCGGCGCGTTTGCCGAGGAGCTCGTCGTGGATGCGGACAAGCTGTTCGCGTTGCCGGCGGGCGTGCCCTTCGAGGTTGCCGGCGCTTTCATCCTGGCCTATGGGACGTCGCATCACGCGCTCAAGGATCGCGCCGCGCTTAGGGCGGGCGAGACCCTGGTCATTCTGGGTGCGTCGGGCGGCGTCGGACTGGCAGCGGTCGAGATCGGCAAGGTGCTCGGCGCGCGCGTGATCGCCTGCGCATCCAACGCCGACAAGCTCGCATTGTGCCGCGCGCATGGCGCGGACGCGACGATCAACTATTTAACCGAAGACCTCAAGGAGCGCATCCGTGAATTGACCAGCGGCAAGGGGGCGGATGTGGTGTACGACCCGGTGGGCGGCAGCTATGCCGAGCCCACGTTGCGCTCCATGGCCTGGCGCGGCCGCTATCTGGTGGTTGGCTTTGCGAGCGGAGAAATTCCCAGAATCCCGCTCAACCTGCCGCTGTTGAAGGGCTGCAGTCTGGTCGGCGTGTTCTGGGGGAGTCTGGTTAGACACGAGCCAGACCTGGCTGCGGCGGGCGTGCAGCAACTCTTCCAATGGCTGGTCGCCGGCAAACTGCGCCCGGAAATCTCCGCGCGCTATGCGCTTGCCGACGCGCCGGCAGCGCTGCGCGCAATGCTGGATCGGCGCGTGACGGGCAAGGTCGTGGTATTGCCGAAAGCGTAAAATCACTTCTTGTGAATAACGGGGTGGACGATGAGCGTCAAAGAGCTGATGAGTCTGAAGGGTCGCGTGGCGCTGATCACCGGCGGATCGCGCGGGCTGGGTCTGCAGATCGCCGAGGCATTGGCGGAAATGGGCGCGAATCTGGCGCTGACGGCGCGCAAGGCGGATGAACTCGCCGTGGCCAAGGCGCATCTGGCGTCCTCCGGGGCCGAGGTGTTGACGGTGGTCAACGATCTGGCCCGTGTCGAGACCGTTCCCGCGATGGTGGAAGCGGTGATGCAGAAGTTCGGACGCATCGATATTCTGGTCAACAACGCCGGCAATACCTGGGGCGCGCCCACCGAGGACTACCCGATGGAAGCGTGGCACAAAGTGATCGATCTGAACCTGACCGGCACGTTCGCGGTGACGCAAGAGGTCGGCCGCCGCAGCATGATCCCGAACAAGTACGGCCGCATCGTCGTCATTGCATCAATCGCGGGACTGAAGGGCAATCCGCCGGGCACGCTGAAGACTATCGCCTATAACACCAGCAAGGGCGGGCTGGTCAATTTCACGCGTGCGTTGGCGGGCGAATGGGGTGCTTACGGGATTACGGTGAACGCGATTTGCCCGGGGTTTTTCCCGTCCAAGATGACCAAGGGCGTGCTGGCCGCCCATGGCGAAGAGCTGCTCAAGCGCATTCCAAATCAGCGCTTCGGCGATGCTCAGGACCTGAAGGGGTTGTGCGCACTGCTGGCCTCCGACGCGTCGCGCCACATCACCGGCCAGGCGATCGCGGTCGACGGAGGCGTATCCAGTGTCTGATTCCGGCACAAAGAATCTTCAGGTCACATTGAAGTCGCGCCCGCAGGGCTGGGTGCGCGAGTCGGATTTCGCGCTGGTCGAATCGCCGCTGCCGGCGATCGCCGACGGTGAAGTGCTGCTCAAGACCTTGTACCTGTCGCTGGACCCTTATATGCGCGGCCGGATGGACGACGTGAAGTCGTATGCGGCCAGCGTCAATCTGGGCGATGTGATGGTCGGCGGTGCCGTGAGTGAAGTGACCGACTCGCGCCATCCGAAGTTCAAAGCCGGTGACGTGGTCGTGTCGCCGGCGGGATGGCAGCGCTATTCGAAGGCGAATGGCGACCACCTGATGCGGGTGCCGGCCGGCCTTCCACCCTCGGTGTTCCTCGGTCCCGCCGGCATGCCGGGCGTGACGGCATGGATGGGCTTGTTCGACATCGGCCAACCGAAGGAAGGCGAGACGGTGGTCGTGTCGGCCGCGAGCGGCGCAGTGGGCAGCGTCGTCGGACAGCTCGCCAAGGAAAAGGGCTGCCGCGCCGTTGGCATCGCGGGCGGTCCGGAAAAGTGTGCTTACGTCGTCGACACGTTGGGGTTCGACGCCTGCATCGACTACAAGCGCGACGGCTGGATGCAGGAACTCAAGAATGCGACGCCGGACGGCGTCGATGTGGGTTTCGAAAACGTCGGCGGCGAGGTGCTGGACAATGTGTTGCGGCGGACCAACCCGAAGGCACGCATTGCGCTGTGCGGACTGATCGCCGGCTACAACGCGACCGAGCCGATGCCGCTGCATAACGTGCGCGCACTGCTGGTCAACCGCATCAGGTTGCAAGGGTTCATCGTCTCGGACGATTTGTCGCGCTGGCCGGAGATCATTCGCGAACTGGCAGGCCGCATCGCATCGGGAAAGCTCAAGTACCGCGAGACCATCGCGAACGGACTGGAGAGCGCGCCCAAGGCGTTTATCGGCTTGCTCAAGGGCGAGAATTTCGGCAAGCAACTGGTCAAGGTTTCCTGAGGGCAAGCCGTGACGGATTTGAACGAGGCCAACATCGGGACCGCCGCGGTGCGCGCGCAGCACCGCTTCGACGAGACCGTGCTGGAAGCGTATTTGCGCGAACACATTCCCGGGTTCACGGGACCGATGACCGTGGAGCAGTTCAAGGGCGGCCAGTCGAATCCCACGTACCGGATTACGGCGGGCGGCGCGCGCTACGTGCTGCGCCGCAAGCCCCCGGGCAAGTTGCTGCCTTCCGCCCATGCAGTCGATCGCGAGTACATGGTGATGACGGCCCTGGGCAAGACGAGTTTCCCGGTACCGAAAACCTATTTGTTGTGCAAGGACGAGGCGGTGATCGGCACCCAGTTCTTTGTCATGGACTGCGTCGAGGGCCGCATTTTCTGGGAGCAGTCGCTACCGGGGTTGATCCCTGCGGAACGCGGCGCGATCTACGATGAAATGAATCGCGTGATCGCTGCGCTGCACAGCGTCGACTATTCGGCAATCGGCCTGACCGACTACGGCCGCCCCGGCAATTACTTCGCGCGGCAGATCAAGCGCTGGGGCGAACAGTATCGCGCGTCCGAGACGGAGCGCATCGAAGCGATGGACAATCTGATCGCCTGGCTGCCGGACAACATTCCCGAGGGCGACGAAACATCCATCGTCCACGGCGACTACCGGCTGGACAACATGATTTTTCATCCGACCGAGCCGCGCGTGCTGGCGGTGCTCGACTGGGAACTCTCCACGCTTGGGCATCCGCTGGCCGATTTTTCCTATCACTGCATGAGCTGGCATATAGCGCCGGGCGCGTTTCGCGGGATTGCCGGGCTGGATCATGCGACGCTGGGCATTCCGTCGGAAGCGGATTACATCGCCAGCTACTGTAAACGCACCGGCCGCGCCGGCATCGCCCATTGGGACTTTTATCTGGCGTTTGGCCTGTTCCGGATTGCCGCCATTCTGCAAGGCATCGCCAAGCGCGCGCTGGAAGGCACTGCGGCCAGCGCCCAGGCCGTTGAAACCGGCAAGCGCGCGCGGCCGATGGCCGAAATGGGCTGGAGTCACGCCGAGCGCGTGCTCCATCAACCAGTATCTTCACGCTAAAGGGATCATCATGGATTTTGCCTATTCAGATAAGGTTCGCGCGCTGCAAGCCCGCGTTGCCGCGTTTATGGCAGCGCACGTGTATCCGAACGAGCAGCGCTTTCACGACGAGGTCAATACGGGGAATCGCTGGGAACCGATCAAGCTGATCGAGGAGCTGAAGGTCAAGGCCCGGGCCGAGGGCTTGTGGAATCTGTTCCTGCCCGAGTCCGGACATGGCGCGGGGCTGACCAATCTCGAATACGCGCCGCTGTGCGAAATCATGGGCCGCGTGCACTGGGCGCCCGAGGTCTTCAACTGCAGCGCGCCGGACACCGGCAACATGGAAGTGCTGGCGCGCTATGGCACGCCGGCGCAGCAGGAGCGGTGGCTCAAGCCGCTGCTCAATGGCGAAATCCGCTCGTGCTTTGCGATGACCGAACCGGATGTGGCATCCAGCGATGCGACCAACATCCAGTCGCTGATCAAGAAGGACGGCGACGATTACGTGATCAACGGCCGCAAGTGGTGGTCGTCGGGCATGGGCGATCCGCGCTGCGCCGTCATCATCCTGATGGGCAAGAGCGATCCGTCGGCACCCGCGTACCGCCAGCAGTCGATGATCG
>PLYG01000344.1 GCA_003153335.1 Betaproteobacteria bacterium
ACACGCCAAGAACAAGTAGACGACCGCGCTCTTCGCGAAAAAACACCGAATACGGAAAGCGGCGTATCTGAATACACCGGACGTCTTTGTGCACGACGGGAAAACGCTGAGGATGCTCACTCGCAGCTTCAATTGCGCGAGTGACTTCGGCGATAAATTGCGATCCTAAACCGGCTTGGCGCTTTTCTTACCAGAGTGCGGCGCCATCAAACTCGCGACGCGCTGCGGAACGGAAGACAACCGATAGGGTCTCATTTTCTCAAAAGTTGACCAATGGAAGCTTTTACGTCTGCCCGAGGCACTACGTCGTCGGGATTGGCTTCGTGTTCGGTAAGTCGTCTATCAAGTTCAGCACGCTGCGCGTCAGTCAAGGGTAGGGCGGCGCTATCCAGGGCGATACTGTCCCAGATTTCTTCGACTAACGTTATTCGTTCTTCAACGGAAAGGCGGTCGATTCCCAATGACTTCAGTAATGCGCTCATAGCCAGCCTGCGGAGTACGAACAAGTAATCATGCTATCAGATACTTTGATCGCAATGAACAACAAATCATTCGCGGGCAGAGCAACCATTCCGGACGGCTGCGCAGACTAAATTCTAAGGCGGTTGCGAGCGTAAGCGCGAACATGCACTGGTTCGCGAGCAGGCAGGTCGGTTTTGAAAGGTCCGATTACTCCGACCTCGAATATTGTGAACCGATTAGCCGCCGACCTTGTGCAGTGTCCGCGGCGGAATGTGATTCAACAGCTTAATCAACTCGGGGACAATCGGCTCAATGGCCTGAATACGTGTCCTGCGTACCACCAAGATCACGATAGCAATTGGGAGCGTGACAAGGTTCTGTTGAAACTCGATTTTGCGGTCGGCAGTGACGAAGACGTCAAACTGTGTGGCGGCAAGGGCGAGAAGCTTGCCATTTTTTATTCCAGACCATCCAGCGGCTCTGACGGTCGTTGCCTCGTGGCCAATCAAGAGAGTGGATAGATCTCGCGGAAGGGATTCGTCAAGCAGGATGCGCATCGTGCGCCAACGCCTCGCGGGCTTGTTCGAGGACGGCAACCGCCATCTCGCGGCTCACCGATGGGAACTGATCCAGAAAGACTTCCAAGGAGTCACCTTCCTCAAGATAGTCGAACAGGTTCTGTATCGGCACTCTTGTACCGGCAAACACAGGCGCACCGCTTTGAATCTCTGGGTCAACAACTACTACGATTGGCTTATTCATGTGAGAATCCCCGGTGTCCAAACGCCGTTAGTCTAGCGCACTAATCTCCGTTATGCCCAGCAGCCGGCGCCTCATGCGCCACTCGCGCCGCCACCCCCTCACGCCCCATCACCCGCAACACCACCCTCTTCCCCATCCGATAAACCATCCGCACCATCAACAACGCCAACACCGCCTCAAAGAAAGTCAGCAAAAACGCCACCACCGCATTCCCCCGCCCCGCACGCCACCGGAATTTCGCCACCGCCCGATCGCGAGCAATCTCGATCGAGTCATAAAACGTAGGCACCACCAACAAAGTCAGCAGCGTAGAAGTAATCGTCCCCCCAATAATCGCAACCGCCATCGGCCGGTAGAACTCGCCGCTTTCGCCCAACCCGATCGCCACCGGCGTCATCCCGGCGATCAGCGCCAGCGTAGTCATCAAAATCTGCCGCAGCCGCACGCGGCCAACATGCATTAAATTATAGGGGCCAGGTTCGATAATTTTTCAGTGGAGCATCATCAGGACGGATGCGCGGATTGCGTACCATATGACCGGAATTCAGCGCCCGAGCAGAAAAATGCGAGTCCGGCCCCTTACTTTTCCTAACGTTCGGCGTCAGCCGCGCCCGCTCGCGGGCGTCGGCTGCACGCCGGGGTTAGGCAGCTGACACGCTGGCGGCCACCAGCGTGACATCACAGTACTCGAAGCGGCCGTCGCACCGGATGCGCTCCCCAGCTTGTACTGGGAGCGGATAACGGAAGATCGGGCCAGCATACACACACGTGTGAAACTCGCCACGCTCCCCGCACGGGTCGACAGAAGCGGGCAACTCGGCCAGAAGCGACGCGTCGAACTCGCGGCCCGCAAACTCGGCCCCGAGTTGAGTCGTGTCAACACACGTAAGAATTGCTCGATAGCCGGCGCGTACGAACTCCTGCGCGAGGGCCGGCGTGTCCATTCCCCAGAGCGGAAAGACGGGCGTCCAGCCGAGCGGGGGCAGCACGCGCTCGCGATAGGCCCGCACGTCGGCCAAGAAGAGGTTGCCAAAGGCCATGTGCCGCACGTCCGGCCGCTCATGTCGGAGGGCCGCCAGCGTGGCCGCGAACGCCTCCTCATACGCAGCGTTGGTCGCGGCGGCAGGAATAGTCACCTCAATCAGCGGTAGGTCGAGAGCCGCGACCTGGGCCTCAAGGACGGCGCGGCGGACACCGTGAATGCNNGCCGCGAGGGCGAGGCTGCTGTCCTTGCCGCCGCTCCACGCGAGAACCACCGGACGTACACTCACGAGTAACCCTCCAACTCTCTAAGTCTTTCCAGCTGCCCAACGATCAAATTCAGCGGCGGCCGGAGGCCGTCCGCTGCAATGCCGGGTTCGGCCCCACTCCCACTCTCTGCACCAAATGATCAGGCAGCCAGTAGTTGACATCGGCGAATACGCGAGAGCACTTCACCCATAGTTTCACGCGCGATGGCTGTGTCGTAGTTGGCCTGACCGCGCAGCCACCACCCATCGCTGAGCCCAAAGTACCTGCAGAGACGGAGGTCCGTATCTGCGGTGATAGCCCGCTTACCGGCTACGATGTCCCCGATTCGCTGAGGAGGTACGCCGATGTCCTTGGCAAGACGGTACTTCGTCAGGCCAAGCGGCTTCAAAAACTCTTCATCCAGCATTTCACCTGGAGAAACAGGGTCAACGGTACGCACGTTCATACTCCTTCAGTGGTAGTCCACAATCTCAACGTTTTTCGGGCCATCTGCAGCCCAAACAAAGCAAACGCGCCACTGATCGTTGATGCGAATGCTGTGTTGCCATTTGCGATTACCCTTCAACGCCTCCAAGTGATTGCCAGGAGGTACACGCAGATCTTCCAAGACGGCCGACCAGTCCAGCTGCTCGAGTTTGCGAAGGGCTGGCCGCTCGACGCTTACCCAACGGCGAACTCGTTTGCCGGCAAAGAGCGCCTGCGTGTCTTTGCACTTGAAGCTCTTGATTGCCATTCAGGCATAATAACGTCTAGCGTTGTTAACGTCAAGCGTTAATGATCAGCGACGGCGCGGTTTTTAGGCGAGCTGCGTCGTGGGGCCGAACGATTAGCGTTTATCTGCCGCGCAGAGAAGCTGGGTAAACACATGGAAACCTCCCGCGGCAGATAAACCTTGTTGGACTAAACCGCGTAAGGAGCGGTCGCTATGGGGATTGTACGGGTCAGTTGCGCGCAATGTCCATGCTGCGGCACTGTGGCGGGGTGAAGTAGAACGGTGCGGCGATCGATTTGCGCTGTGCACCGCAGTGGTGGCGGCATTGCATTGCGGTGTAACCGGACGTGATGCCGGTTCGGCGTCGCGGCGGACAACAGTGGCCCGTCGTCGTGCCGCAAGCGGTTGACGGTGCAGGCTATGCGCAGTTTTCGGGTGGCCATCCGGCCCGTGGCGGCGGCGCTCATGCGGGTGGCCCCCGACACGCCGGCCGCGGCGTCGGTATCGGCGGTGGCCGCGGTTCCAGACCCGCCGCCGGTGTGGGCAGCCGGCGGCGGGCGATGAAGGTCTCGATCACGCGCAAACGCCCAGCCGGGCAACATGGACATTGCAGCAGGTCGTGTTGCGCGACCCGTTGCATGAAGTCCTGGGCGGACTCGCCGGCGCGCGGATTCGCGGCCGGCATCTGCAACGCTTGGCGCGCCTGCGCCAACTGCTCCCGCTTCGCCGCCGGCGCCAATACGCCGTAATGCCGGATGCGCTTGCTTCCGGTCGGCAGCACATGCAGCAGAAAGCGGTGCACGAATTCTGGTCCGGGCAACTGTACCACCCGCTTGCCCCCGTGCGCATCGGCGCGCACCCGCAACTTGACGTGCGTGTCGTCCATGCCCACGATGCGCTCGTTCGAGAGGGCAGTGCGATGGGTGTAGCGCGCCAGATACTCCAGCACCTGTGCCGGTCCGCCCAGCGGGGTCTTCGCGTACACCACCCACGCGTGCTTATACAGTGCCCGGCTGCGCTGCCGCCATGGCTGGTCGGCACCTTGCGGGTCGCGGGGCAATCCCTGTTGCTGCCGCGCGTGCCGCAGGGCGGCCATGAACTTGCCGCGAAAGACCGCGGACAAGGCGTCTACGGGAAACAGGAAGCGTGGTGCGCGTGACGGGGTTTGCCACTGCCCGTCGGCGGCCAGGGCGCCGCAGGCGATCACCGCATGCAGATGCAGATGGCGGCGCAGATCCTGGGTCCACGTATGGAGCATCAGACTGAACGCTGGCGTGCCGCCCAGCCAGCGCGGATTGGCGGCAAACTCGGTCAAGGTCTGCGCGGTGCAGGCGAACAGCGTGTTGATCACCCACTGCGGATGCGCGCCATAGAGCGCATTGAGGGCGTGCGGCAGCGTGAACACCATGTGCGCATACGGTACCGGCAACACTTCGGCCAGCCGCGCCTGCAACCAGCGATCCTTGGCCCGGGTGCCGCACTGCGGACAGTGCCGATTGCGGCAGGAGTGATAGACCGCATGCTCGTGACCGCAGGCGTCGCACTGCACGCGATGGCCGCCCAAGGCAGCGGTGCGACAGGCAACAATCGCCCGCCAGGCTTTGGCCTGTGGCGTCGACAGGGCGTGCGCAGCCAGGTATGCCGCGCCAAAGCGGCGCAGCACCCCGGCCAGGGTGGCCACGGCGTCGGGCCGCGGCTACCGTTGCGTCAAACCGGCGAGCAGATCCAGCGGATCGACATCCTTCGGTGCGGCAAATTGCGGCGAGATCAGGTGCAGATAGCGGCCAGTCGTACTAATATGACCGTGCCCCAGCAGCTTCTGGATGGTATACAGATCGACCCCGCCTTCGAGCAGATGGGTGGCAAAGCAGTGGCGCAACAGATGCACCCCACCGGGCTTGGTGATCCGGGCCCGGTGGCACGCGGCGTGATAAGCGCGCAACGCGGTGCTCACGCAAATCCCGGCCGTGCCCTCACCATTCGGAAACAGCCACGTCCGCGGCCGGCAGCTGCGCACATAACCGCGCAGCACCGCCAACAGGGTCGGCGCCAGCACCGTGTAGCGATCCCGGGCGCCCTTGCCGTGCTCGATGCGCAGGCTCATCCGGTCCGGCTGGCTGTCAATGTCGGCAATGCGCAAGGCACACGCTTCCGATACCCGCAGTCCGCCAGCATAGATCGTTTGCAACAGCGCACGGTGCAGTGGGTGGTGACAGGCGCCAAACAGCGCGGCGAGTTCAGCGCGCGCCAACACCTGCGGTTGTTTCTGCGGTGCCTTGGCCAGCGGAATCTGGAATTGGCGGCGCTCATGCCCGAGCACCACCTCATACAAAAACCGGTTCGCACAGGCCGCCTGGTTGACGGTGCTGTACGACAGTTGGCGGTCCTTGCGCAAGTGCAGCAAGTACGCCTGCACCTCATCGGCAGTCAGCGTCGCCGGATCACGGCGAAAGTGCTTGGCCATCCGCGCGATGGCCTCGACATACGATTCCTGGGTGCGTGCCGCAAAGCCACGTTGCACCATGGCGTCGAGCATAGTTTGCCGAAGTGGCGTCATGACTGACTCCTCGAAGACAGGGAACATTCCCCAACTCCAAGGTGCGCCTCATGACAGTGGCGAGGCAAGTCACCGCATCGCCACCAAACCAGCCACCGCGTCAGCGGTTTAGTTCAACTTGATATAGCCCGCATTTCCGCTGCCGGATAGCACGGACTTGCCGAAGAACGTGGGAGCTTGACGCGGTACAAGTCCATGACGGTAAAGCCTTTCGATCCGACTGCCGCGCAGATTAACATCAATAACAGTTTCGCCGCATCCGGCAATCCTAAGCGGCAGTGCCCTTTTCAGCCGCCCAAGCTGCCGGATAACAACTCCCGCCGGATAACACTACTACCTGAACAAGCACAAGTTCGCGTTGACAAAGCCCTTTTGCCTGCGGCACCGTACAAGAACATGCATAACAAATCCGACAACTCCGGCACCCGACCTCCCGTTCAGGCCACGCGCTTGCTCGATCAGTTGTTCGAGCGGCTGCAGGATCTTCACTACAGCCTACGCATCGAACAAGCCTATGTCCATCGGGCGAAAGCGTTGCCAGCCCGTCTGCTCTACGGAACCGGCTTGCGTCCTCGGGAGAGTTTGAGTCTGCGCATCAAAGACCTTGACTTCACCCGCCGCTTGATCATCGTGCGTGACGAAGGGTGCGAAGGACCGTGTCGTCGCGCTGCCGCTGGCACTCATGAGCGATTTTCGGGCGCAGTAGGCGCGCAGTGCCGCATCACGTCGCGGAAAATAGCGCGGCCGTTTGGGCACTGACGCCATCGATTGACTTCACAAGGTGGCGCTATCCCATCGCTACCATCTGCAAATGCAACTCGGGCGGCTGCGTGCGCCGCAACGAGTTGACGCATATCAATGGGCGGTATCAACAGACTGTTGGGAGAGACTCTGTCTGGCCGTCTGGCGAAGACTGGGGCACAATGGCGACCAACCGGTGGCGCCAGCAAACTGGCGAAGGATAGGCCTGATCCGGGCTGCTGAGCGCCGACGCTGGGTGGCGAGAATATCCGAAACGAATCCGTATGCACGATGTAATCGACAAGCTGGCGCCGGAACAAGCCCTTGAAGTGGTCGCGCGCTTGAGCGACAAGGGCGGTGGTATCCGCGACGCGGTGCTTGCCGAGGCGAGGGCAGTGCTGAGCAAGGTCGACCTGGACAAAGTCGGCGAAGATGGGAGCGCAGCGACCATCGTCGATGCGGCCAGCCGCTTCGTCGCCCAAGGAGGGCGGTGGACGCCATCGGGAACTCTGGCGCGTCTGCTCGACGACGCTGCATTGGGGCGAGCGAAATTCCGGCGACTGTAACCATGTTCGATTGGCGCGTAAGCGATGACCGGGGTCCGATTGCGGTACTCTCGGTAACCATGCTGCCGATCACTTTTTTGATGATTATGCTGAATAATCGTTTTACCGATTGGAGAATAACTTGACCCGCGATGCCGCCCTATCGAAGTCGCCACCGATGCATCTGCCTGTGCTGGGTCTGATGCTTGGTGATTGCACGGGCATCGGCGCGGAACTATGCGCCCGCGTCCTCGCCGATGGACGCCTCAACGATGCCGCCCGTTTGCTGGTCGTCGGCGACACCCGCGTATTGGAGCAAGGGGCGCGCGACGCCGGCGTCGCACTCGAGTGGCGAGCGTATTCAGCGCCGGAAGAAGTCGACTGGTCGCGGCAGGAGATTCCCGTGATCGACCTGAAGAACCTCGATCCCGCTACGATCCAGCGTGGCCAGGTGTCGCCCGAATCGGGCCGGATCACAGGTGAAACGCTCGCCACCATGATCGACCTCGCGCTCGCGGGCCGCATCGACGGGATCACCTTCGCACCGCTCAACAAAGGTGCGTTGCATGCCGGCGGCTGGCGCTTCAACGATGAACATCAGATGTTTGCTCAACTCACCAGGCAGACGGGATATTTCAGCGAGATGAACGTGCTCGACAATCTGTGGATGTCGCGCGTGACTTCACACGTTGCACTGAAGACCGCGCTGGAACAGATAACGCCCGAGCGGATCGAGCAGGCGATCACGCTGGCCGATCAGACCATGCGCAGTGCCGGCTTCAGCGCGCCGCGCATTGCCGTTGCCGCGCTGAATCCGCATGGCGGCGAAAATGGCCTGTTTGGCCGCGACGAGATCGACATCATCGCGCCGGCGGTCGCCCGCGCCGCGGCGCGCGGGATCAATTGCCGCGGACCTTTCCCGGCCGACACCGTGTTCTTGAAGGCGCTCGCCGGCGATTATGATGGCGTGTTGACCATGTATCATGATCAAGGCCAGATCGCGACGAAACTCAAGGGCTTCAATCGCGGCGTTACCGTCACTGCCGGCCTGAAGACGATATTCACTACGCCTGCTCACGGTACCGCCTTCGACATCGTCGGCAAAGGCTGCGCGAGCACGGGAGCATTGGAGCAAGCAGTGCGCCTGGGCGCCCGCCTTGCCGGTTCCCGGAAACGCGCCACCACATAACGTCAATCGCCACTCGGCCCACTCATTACTCAAAGGAAATAACTGTCATGTCAGCCTCCACGCCCGCCGTTTCCTCTCACACCGACCCCTCGCTTACCGCGTATGTCGCCGACTTTGTGGTCGTCACGCGCGCGCAAGCCATACCCGCCGATGTGGCGCGCCTGGGCAAACGTTCAGTGCTCGATGGCCTGGGGCTGGCCCTGGCCGGCGCCGCGGCGGAGTGTGGTCGTATCACGCGGCGCTACCTCGGTGACCTGGGCATCGCCAATGATAGCGGCAGCACCGTGATCGGCAGCACCCTGCGTGTGCCCGCGCGCTTTGCGGCGTTCGCCAACGGCATTGCCATTCACGCCGACGACTACGACGATACCCAGCTCGCCATCGCCAAAGACCGTGTCTATGGCTTGCTCACCCATCCGACGGCGCCGGCCCTGGCGGCGGTGCTGGCGGTCGCGGAGCGGGATCAGCGTAGCGGCCGGGACTTGATGACGGCGTATCAGGTGGCGGTCGAGGTCGAGTGCAAGATAGCCGAGGCTATTCTGCCGCGACATTATCAGGAGGGCTTTCACAGCACGGCCACGTGCGGCGCGATCGGGGCG
>PLYG01000552.1 GCA_003153335.1 Betaproteobacteria bacterium
CATGACGGCCTGCACCAGCGCCGCGGCTGAGTCGAGCAGGTGCTCGCAGTTGTCGAGCACGATCAGCAACCGGCGCGTGCCGAGGAACTTGAGCAGCGTTGTCAGCAGCGGTCTGCCGGGCTCTTCGCGCACCGACAATGCTTCCGCTACTGCGAAAACAACCAGAGCCGGGTCGGAGCGCGGCGCCAACTCGACAAACCACACCCCGTGCGGGAAGCGGTCCCGCACCTTGCCGGAGATCTCCAGCGACAAGCGTGTCTTCCCCATGCCGCCGACGCCTAGGATCGTAAGGAGGCTGGTGGTCTCGAGCAGGCTCATGACCTCGGCCAGCTCCTGTTCGCGACCAATCAGCGGCGTTAGGTGCGCGGGCAGATTGTCGCGTGCAGCCTGCAAGTCCGCGCCCGCCGCCGACTCGGCGAGCGCTGGATCGATCAACGCGAGCGACGTGCCGACCGATTGGGCGAGGTCGCTCACAGCGTGGATTTCATCCGCGTCGAAGCTTTCCTTGTGCCGACGCTCCCCGCTCGCCAGGAATCCGATCAGCCGCCCGTGTACGCGCATTGGCCAGAGTATCGGCATCGTGAGCTGCGACCCGACCGCTTTCGGCGTGGTCGGCTCGTTCTTGAGCCGGAGATGGATGACGGCCGGGTCTTGCGCCAAGATATCCCTGGGAAGCGATTCGGACGTCGAACAGGACAGCGAGAACCTGTCCGGCTGTTCATTCAAATAGATCGCTGCACCGGAGGTCGCAAGCAGCGAATCGAGTCGCTCGACGACGCGCTGCTGCAACCCGGCCCGGTCCTGGATTAGCGTGATTTCCTGCGCGAGCGCTATCAGCCCCTCGAGACGCTCGCTGGCGCTGCGGTTGAGCCATCGCTCGATCGCAGGTTCGACGCGGTGATGGAACATCTGGAACACGATCGCCAGCCCAAGGGCAATGGCAAGGCCGGCGATGACGCTCTGGTTCTTGCTTCCCGACAGAGTGTGCTCGATGAACCACTCCGTGGTCTTGAACAGGACGAACAGGATGAAAATGAGCGAGGCATAGGTCACCGAACGGATCACGCGCCGGTCGACCCGCTCCCACAATGGGCGCTTCCGGACTTGCGCTTTTGGAGCAGGGGGCTTGGGCGACGTCAGCGAACTCATCTTGTCGGGGCTTGTAATGACCGGAAACCTGAGTCAGCGTCTGAGACTGCGCGCTGGCGTTGACGCCGAACGTTGGCGTTCAGCAAACTGCGCCGGCCTTATGGCGCAGGTCCGCTGGAACAACTGGTTAAGCAGCAACTTCGACGTACTCGACACGGCTCGATGGAGGGGGAATAACCAAGCCGTCTTCTCGCATTCCATCCAAATGAAACTCAATGGCCTCACGAATGGAATTCTCGGTTTCCTCGACGGTTGCCCCAGTCGCCACACAACCGGGCAGGTCCGGTACATAGGCTGAATAATTGCCATTTGCTTTCTCGATGACAATCGCGTATCGCATAGTCAACACCTCACGTTTTCAGTTGCGCCTGCTTCAATATACTGTTCAAGGTTCCGGGCGCCAACTCATCGCTGGGCTTCTAAGGGACCGTTACTCGACCAGCTTTGAACGTATGCTTGAGTTGGCGATGACTCCCACGCATGGTATGCAGATACCAGCCATCCTCGTGCAGCATCCGCAGTACTTCGCTGACCGTCATGGCCGTAGGATACTTCCCTATGGCTACACGGTCAAAGTCGGCCAGCGACGGGTATACGTGTGCCTTGGCGGCCGCCTTGTCAATCGTCAAAGCCCAGCCAACGCGTGAATCCCTCCAGCGGCTCTCGCGGCATCTCCAGCTGGTTGACCGCGGCTTGCTCATCCGCATAGCCGAGCGACATCCCGCAGACCACCGCTTCCTCGGGCGCGAGCCCCAAGTGCTCGGCGATTATGGACTGGTAACGCACGAACGAGACCTGTGGGCAGGTCGCCAAGCCGCGGGCCTGCGCGGCGAGCATCAGGTTCTGGAGGAAGAGACCATAGTCGAGCCAGCTGTGCTTCGTGAGCGCGGCATCGATCGTGAAGATCAGGCCTACGGGCGCATCGAAGAACAGGAAGTTGCGGCCCGTCTGCCGCGCGCGGGCTGCCATGTCTGCGCGGTCGATGCCCGGCGTCGCGTAATAGCGCCGCCCGAAGTCGTCCAGCCGCGCGCCGCAGTCTGGTGGCGGAGGCTGAGGAAAGGGCGCGAACGGCGCGCTGGTGTTCGCAGCATGCACCTGCAAGATCGCCTCGCTCAGCGCACGCTTGGCCCCGCCGGCGAGCAGATGCACGCGCCAGGGCTGAGTGTTGAACGTGCTCGGCGCCGTGCGCGCCATCTCGAGGATCTCCACCAACTGAGGCCGTGGCACTGCGCCGGACCGGAATGCGCGTACGGTCTTGCGCGAACGAATCACGGTGTCGACCATAGTAGCGGTGGTCTCGGTATGCATGGAAGTCTCTCCTTTGGGTGGACGCGGCGGTGTCGGGATGCGTAGATCGTGGCACGAGTGTCGGGCAGCGCCAAGTGAAGTTCGGGGAATTGTGAGGTCTAACGTCATGTTGAGCGGCGCGCGGCTTTTTGCGCGTTCGCTCGAAGTAAAGTTAGACACTGGCCCATCCGCGAGCGCGTAGGGCGGAGCGCAGCACTTCGGAGAACAGGAAGCCGCGGATCGACCGGGTATTTTCTGTCACTCGCGTCAACCATGTCGGTGGTCCCTAATTATCCCGACTGAGGGTCGCGGCTAGATAGCCAGCGCTTCCACGATGACTGCTTGCGCGTAGCCGTTATAAGGAATGCCTTCGGTCTTGGTGAGCGCGGCGGTAACTTTCTCGATCACTAGCTCGGGCGACACGCCGCGCTTTTCTATCAGAGCCGACCTCGGCGTACCGCGAATCTGCCCCGTAGCGATGGTGCTCGGATCCGCCCCTTCAATCGTGATTCGCTTGGTTTCGATGTGCGTATCACGGAACCGCGCGCCGGCGAGGAGTCGTCGCAGAAGACCGAAATCATGCATGTCGTACGGCATCCTGAACCGCCTCTCCGCGTCGCCGGGAAAAAGCGCCTCGACTACCTCGGCGTTCGCCGCGGCATGAGGATTCTCCTCTATGCGGTCCCACACGTTGAAGAGCAGGATTCCGCCTTCCATGAGAACGCGCCGCGCTTCGTTGAGCATGGCTTGACGGTCTGGCATGAACATGACGCCGAATCCGCAGACCACCGCTCCAAAAGCGCCGTCCTCGAACGGCAGCTTGAGCGCATCCGCTTCGCGCCATTCGATGGCATTGTGCTCGCCAAGCTTTCCGCGCGCATAGTCCAGCATCGCCTTGCTTAGATCGGTGGCCACGAGCCGCAAGGTTGGATCCAGATGCTGGCGAAGCCTCCGCGTCACCAGGCCCGTGCCAAACCCGATCTCCAGGACGTTCCCCGGTGGGCTTTTCGGAAGGCGGCGAACAAGGTCGGCCGCGAAGGGATCGAACCAAATAGGTCCCAGGCAAGTGTCGTAGTACTCTGGACCCGCGAAGCTCGCCGATGCGCTGACCATGTAACCTCCTGTGCAATGTGCTCTGTCTAACGACTAGCGTTTATCTGCCGCAGGAGGTTTCCGTGTGTTCAGTCAGCTTCCCCGCGCGGCAGATAAACGCTAATCGTTATGGCGCCTAAAAAGCCTTGAATACCGTCGCCGATATCGGTGCGCCCGATCAAGCACCGGCCGCACCCGCGCCACTGCGCCTGCTGGACCCGGTGCGTGCGCGCGTCCGGGTGTTGCACTACCCGATCCGCACCGAGCAGGCGTATCTGGATTGGATTAAGCGCCGCATCCGGCACTTTGACAAGACGCCGTTACTCGCACCGTCATCAGGCTGTCCCGATCGAGCGGCCATGCAAGCGCATGCCCCGTGCCGCCGCGCCTGGTTCGAGCCGGCAGGCGCCGCGCGGCAGCAGTTTGAACCCATCGTCGCTGCGTTCGGCCGCGTTTTCTGTCCCGGTTTCCCCCCTCTCTCAGACATCGAAAGCGCTTGACAGCCCGCATGGGTGTGATCACACTAAATGATGATGCTCGAAGGAGTTGGCAGCGCTGGCAGTGTCCACAGCACTCCTGCGAGCGGTGGCGGCCAGGCCCGTGCACGTTGACTGCTGCCCCAACTGAATTCACTTCTCACCGGAGATTCATAAATGGCCATCGTTCTGAAAATTGCTAAATTCGTTTCCACTCTTGTCCTGGGCGCCGCCGTGTTGGGCACAATGAGTGGTGCCGCAATGTCCCAGGAGCAGGTCAACGTCCGCTTCAGTTGGAAGCTCAAGGGCGAGTATGCGGCGATGTATGTCGCCCAGGAAAAGGGCTATTACGCGCGTGAAGGCCTGAGCGTTCGCCTGGGCGAAGGTGCGGGCGCGCCGGCTGCGCTGGGCGCGCTGTTGCAGGGTCAGGAAGATGCGGTGCTGCTGCCCGGCGTCTTTGCCTTGACCGCGATCAGCAAGGGCATGCCGATCAAGCTGATCGCGCTGTACCACCCGAAAACCCCCATGGCGCTTATCTCGTGGCCGGACAAGCCGGTGCGCGTTCCCAAGGATCTGGAAGGCAAATCGATCGTCACCGCCATCGGCGAGACGGGGACGACGTATCTTGACTCATTCTGCAAAGCCAATGGTGTCGATTGCAGCAAGGTGAAGCGGGTCCAGGTGAACGCCCAGTCGCGTGTGCCGCAATTCATTCAACGCCAGGTCGACGTCGTGAGCGTCTACCAGACCAACGACCTGCCGATCATGGAAGAAACGCAGGGCGCGAAGTTTGTCGTGCTCGAGATGGACAAGAATGGCCTGGCGGTCCCCGGCATGGCGCTGGTGAGCAGCGATGCCATCATCGCGAAAAAGCCCGAGACGCTGCGCAAACTGCTCAAGGCGGTGGGCGACGGCGTGGTCGAGATGAAAAAGGACTCGTCGGAGGCGGCCAATATGATGATGAAGAACTGGTCGGGTCACCCGAGCGCCACGGCGGTAACGGCCCAGGTCAAAGCGACTGCCGATGCGATACCGGCCACCCCCGGTCACGCGGTGGGCTGGATCGATGAAAAAGCCATTGCCGACGCCCTGGCGATGCTCAAGTCGACCGGTGAGATCGACGCGCCCAAACCGGCTGCCGCCTACTTCACCAACGATCTTCTGGGCAGCAAGTAATCTGACAGCGGGAACCGCGCTGCTGCCGGTAGCGCCGTTCAAGGCGCCTGCGGCGCGCGCGTTTCCCGGATGAGCCGCGAGATGTTGTTCGGTGACAGGGGCAGCGAGACCACCTTGACGCCGAACGATTGCAAGGCATCGGCCACCGCATTGGCGATGGCCCCGCCCACGCCTTCGATGCCGCCTTCGCCGACGCCTTTAGCGCCGAGCGGATTCAGCAATGAAGGCGCCATGTTCAGACTGTAGGCCTCGACATTCGGGAAATCGGTGCTGGTGGGAAGCAGATAGTCGGCAAAGCTGCCGCACAGCATCTGGCCAAAGTCATCGTAGACGAACTCTTCGAGCAAGGTGCCGCCCAGCCCTTGCACCGCCGCTCCGATCACTTGCCCATGGACGATCAGCGGGTTGATGACGTTGCCGCAGTCCTCGACGGTGACCAGGCGGATGACCTCGAGCGTCGATGTCTGCGCGTCGATGGCGACGTGGGCGATCTGCGTTCCATATTCGAAGGTGCATACCGTTTGTGCAAAGTGCGCATCGGCTTGCAGAAGTCGCCGCGCAGCGGCGTCGCCACGACGCTTTTCTTCGCAGAGCTGCTCGACCGAGACGATCGTGTCGCGGGTGTGCCGGTTAAACACGGCGCCGCCGCGATAGGCCAGGTCAGCGAGCGCCAGGCCGCTGCGCCGCGCCGCCTCGCCCAGGAGTTGCGCGACAAACGCTTCGCCGACCCGCTTGACTGCGCTGCCCCCCATCACCAGGCCGCGCCCGTGATAGGTGCCGAAGCCGCGCGCAACACCCGTGGTCGAGCCATGGAAGACCTGGATGGCCGGCGCCGGCAGGCCGATCTCGTCGGCCAGGATTTGCGCGAACGCGGTCTCGTGCCCTTGCCCGGCGCTCGAGGCGCCGGTGAACAGATGAATGTCGGTCGGCGCATTGACCATCAACCGCGCGTACTCGGCCGGACCGGCGCCGCTGCTGTCGACGAAACACGCCATGCCGACGCCATGCCACTTGCCATCGATCAGCTTGCCGCGCACACCGGCCAAGCCGGCGTAGTCGACCTTTTCCAGTGCGTGCCGGAAGACGAACGGGTAGTCGCCGCCGTCGTATTCGGCTGATTCTTCGTAGGGCACGAGCTTGCCGATCTGGTACGGCATCTGCTCGGGGCGTATCAGGTTGGCGAGGCGCACCGCCGCGGGATCGAGCCCCAGGTCGGCGGCCATCATGTCGATCAGTCGTTCGCGAAAGAAGTTCGCTTCGTAGCGTCCGGGCCCGCGAAACGTGCCGGAAGGCGTCTTGTTCGTCATGACCGCGTTGACCTCGCAACTGTAGTGCGCGATGTCGTACGGACCGGGCAAGAACATGGCGGCCTTCGCCGGCACGATGCCACCGGTGGTGCGCGCATAGGCGCCCATGTCGGCGAAGAGCTTGCCGCGCAAGCCGAGAATCGTGCCGTCACGCCTCGCCCCGATTTCCAGCTCGCACTCCATCTCGCGCGAGTGGTTCATCGCGATCAGGTTTTCCCGGCGGTCCTCGATCCATTTGACGGCGCGGCCGGTCAAGCGGGCAACGAGCGGGATCAGCAGATCCTCGGGGTAGAACTCCCCGCGTGCACCGAAACTGCCGCCGACGTCCAGTTCGATCAAGTCCACGGCGTTTTCGTCGAGGCCGAGCATTTGCGCGAGCAGGCGCCGGTTGTAGAAAGGCACCTTGGTCGCACCCCAGACCTGCAGGCGGCCGGTCGCGGTGTCCCAGCGCGCGACGAGACCGCGCGTCTCGAGCGGCACCGACGAATGCCGGTGGCAGTGAAAAGTCTCCTTGCGCGTGTAGTCGGCCTGGGCAAATGCGCTGTCGGCGTCACCCCGCCGGGCGACGTAGTGGGCCGCCAGGTTGGTGCCCGAGTCCGCATGAACGAGAATGTCATTGCGTAGCGCGTCCGCGATGGTGACGACGGCGTCCATCTGATCAATGTCGGCGTAGACGAGATCGGCGCCGTCCTCGGCCGCGTACTGGTCTTCCGCGAGGACGACGGCGAGCGGCTCGCCGACATAGCGCACGGTGTCCCTGGCCAACGGAAGCTGCAAATAGCCGTCGAGCCCGGCCACGGCACCCGCGCGCACCGGAATGGCCGAGGCCCATTCCGCGATGTCGGCATGGGTGAAGACCGCGAATACGCCGGGCACGGCGAGCGCAGCGGCCGTGTCGATCGAGACGATGCGCCCATGCGCCATCGCGCTACGCATGACCACCGCGTGACACAAGCCCGGCAGTTTGAAGTCATCGACAAAGCAGCCGGCACCGCGCAAAAAACGTTCGTCTTCCCGGCGCTCGCGGGCACGGCCCACTTCCTGGGTGACTGGATTCATCGCTGACTTTCAGTTCATTGGCGGCGGCACGCCGGCGGCCGGCGCACCGATCCGGGCGGCGTCTGCAATCGCATCGACGATAGTGATGTACCCGGTGCAGCGGCACAGGTTGCCGGAGATAGCGTCGCGAATCTGCTCGCGTGACGGCCAGGGATTTTCCTGCAGCAGCGCATGGGCCGTCACCAACAGGCCGGGCGTGCAGAAGCCGCACTGNNAGCACCGTGCAGGCGCCGCAGACACCATGCTCGCAGCCCAGATGGGTGCCCGTCAGGTTCAGCTCGTTGCGCAGGAAATCAGCCAGCGTCAAACGGGGTTCGACGCCGGCCGTGACCGGCGAGCCGTTGATGACAAGCGATACGGTAACTGTCTTAGCCATCACGAACGTCGTTTCCTCGCGCCAACGCCTGGGCGATGGCGCGTGAGGTCAGCGCTTGCACCAGTTCACTGCGATACTCCGCGCTCGCGTGGTGATCGGATCGGCAGTCAATGCCGCCGCGTGCGCAGCGCGCGGCACTGCACACATGGTGGTCGGTGGGCGCCCGCCCCGTCAACTCGGACGCCGCTTCGCGCAACAGCACGGGAGTGTCGGTGGCGCCAAAGACGACGATGCGGACGTCGGTGCAAGTGCCGCCGGTGTCGACGTCGAGCAGGCACGCGACGCCGACGAGCGCGAAGTCGCCACGGCGGCGCGCGAGTTCCTGAAAGCCCCAGCGCCGCGTTTCCGGCCATGCCGGAAAGATCACCTGGACCAATATCTCGGCGCCGCCGAGCGCGGTGGTGAACAGACCGCGCGAGAAATCGCCGGCCTTCACGTAGCGCAGTCCGGTGCCGCTTTGCAGCACCATCTCGGCATCGCAGGCAAGACAGAGCGCCGGCCATTCGGCGGCCGGGTCGGCGTGACAGAGGCTGCCGCCGATGGTGCCGCGATTGCGGATCGCCACGTGCGCCACCGACGCCATGGCGTGCTGGACCAAGGGCAAGCGCTGCTGGATCAACGCGCTGGTCTCAAACCAGCGGTGCCGCGTCATCGCGCCGGCCACCAGGCGCCCATCGGATGCAACGTGCACGCCGGCGAGCGCGCCGATCGGATTCAGATCGATGAGCACGGCGGGCGCCGCCAGACGAAAGTTCAGCGCCGGCATCAGGCTTTGCCCCCCGGCCAGCAGCTTGGCGCCCTCGCCGTGCTCGCCCAAGAGCGTGAGCGCCTCCTCGACGCTGGCAGGCGAAAAATAGTCGAAAACGGGCGGCTTCATGGGGTCCTGGTGCTACCGGTACTCGGGCGTTCTGATGGCCGATGTGAATTGAAACAGGCGAGCATTGTTTAACCCATTGGGAGAACTGTCAACGCTTCCTGCATCGGCACCGAAAGGACATGGCATCGAGGCGCGCGTCGGGAATTCTCTCGGGATTTTATACTGAACCGGCTTGACATTGCCAGTTTTTGTGATCACACTATGTGATCAATCGAGGGCTGCGTTGCGCCGGACGACCACGTCCGCTTGCCCATCGATTCCGACCTCCATCGAATCCGGCCATTCAACCGGAAGCGGACATGGCCACTGACCGGGACGAATGCAGGCGATGTACACTCGATAACCCCGGCACAGGTCGGTATGGGGCTGCCGGATGAGTGGGACAGCGAATCGGACAGCCGCGCAAGCAGCGTGTACTCAGGGAGGTCAGCCGATGGCGACCAGACAGTCGAAAGCCAGGCCTCGAATTCTTCGGTCAGTACTGGAGAACGGTGC
Source organism: Betaproteobacteria bacterium (assembly GCA_003153335.1). Taxonomy (GTDB): domain Bacteria; phylum Pseudomonadota; class Gammaproteobacteria; order Burkholderiales; family Casimicrobiaceae; genus PALSA-1005. Next base: position 9,295 of record PLYG01000552.1, read on the forward strand.
GTCCACTGCGCTCGCGGCGGTGCTGCTGATCGCCTGGCAAGTCGCCGTGCCGTTGTTGGGCATCTCCGAGTTCGTCCTGCCGACGCCGTGGGCGATCATCGCGCGCATCTGGAACGATTTCGCGTTGTTGATGCAGCATGCCTATGTGACCGGTCTCGAGGTCGTGTTCGGCTTCGGCATCGCCGTCCTCGTCGGGGTGCCGACCGGCCTGACGATTTTCTATTCGCGCCTGTTCGAAAAGGCGGTCTATCCGCTGCTGGTCGCCCTGCAGACCATTCCCAAGGTGGTGTTGGCGCCGCTTCTCGTCCTGTACCTGGGCTATGACTGGGCACCGAAGATCTTCCTCGCCTTCCTGATTTCGTTCTTTCCCATCGTCATTTCCACCGTCGTTGGCTTGCAGACACTCGAGAAGGCAATGGTCGACTTGCTGCGCTCGATGGGGGCCACCGAGATGCAGACTTTCTTCAAGCTGCGCCTGCCCACCGCGCTGCCCAGCATCTTCGGCGGCTTCAAGGTCGCGATCAGTCTGGCCGTCATCGGCGCCGTGATTGGCGAGTATGTCGCTGCGCAGCGCGGCCTTGGCTACCTGCAATTGCAGGCCAGCTCGCAGTTCGACACCACGCTCAGTTTCGCCGCGGTCGTTGTCATCTCGGCGATGGGCGTGTTGATGTTCTCCGCCGTCAGTTTCGTGGAGAGCAAGGTGGTGTTCCAGCGGGAGGAGGCCAAATGAGCGCAGCCATGGAGGTGGTGGGCGTGGCGACTGCCCAGCGCACCGGCAAGATGGCCAAGGGCGTTGCCGTTCACATCGAAGGCGTCACCAAGGTGTACGAGACGCGCCAGGGTGATGAGATTCTGGCCCTCGAGCGCACCGACCTCACCATCGAACCGTCGGAGTTCGTCGCCGTGGTCGGGCCCAGCGGTTGCGGCAAGAGCACGCTGCTTGGTCTGATCGCGGGGCTGATCCCGGCGACCTCGGGGCGAATCCTGCTGGATGGCGCAGAGGTGACGCGGCCGCATCCGCAGACAGGGGTTGTCTTCCAGTCCGACCTGTTGCTGCAGTGGCGCACGGTCACGGAAAACATTCTGCTGCCCATCGAGATCAAGCGACGCCACACCGCGGATTACCTGCCGCGAGTGGAGCAATTGCTGGAACAAGTGGGCCTGCAGGGCTTTGACAGCAAGTACCCAACCGAGCTGTCCGGCGGCATGCGCCAGCGCGTGGCAATTTGCCGCGCCCTGGTGCAGCAGCCCGGCCTGCTGTTGATGGACGAGCCGTTCGGCGCGCTCGATGCGCTGACGCGCGAACAGATGATCATGGACCTGCAGGCCATGTGGCTCTCAGCAGGCAATACGGTCCTGTTCATCACGCACGGCATCGAAGAGGCGATCTTCCTCGCCGACCGCGTTATCGTGATGTCGCCGCGCCCGGGTCGCGTCGACCTCTCGCTGAAGATCGATATCGAGCGGCCGCGGCGCTGGAAGGATCACATCGACCCGCGCTTCGTCGATTATGTGGCGCAGGTGCGCAAGATCTTCGAGGCCAAGGGCGTCCTCACCGAGCGCTAGGGACAAACAACATGCGCAGCATTGCAATCATCGGCGCCGGCGCGGGCGGTGCCGCCGCGGTGGTCGAACTCACGCTGGCCGGCCATGAAGTGCGCTTGTGGAACCGCTCGGCGCACACGCTCGCGCCGTTTCAAACCCTTGGCGGCGTGGCCTATGACGGCGTATTCGGAGAGGGTGTCGCCCGGCCGCGCCTGATCACCGCCGACCTCGGAGAGGCGATAGCCGGCGCCGACGTGATCCTGGTGTGCCTGCCGACGTTCGCGCATGCCGCCGTCGCTCGCGCGTTGGCCGAGATTGGCGCGACCACGCTGCCGGTGGTGCTCAATCCGGGGCACACCGGTGGGGCACTCGAGTTCCGCCAGGCGTTCCGCGGCGTGCGCCCCGACGTGCCGCCGATTGCCGAGTTCTCCACGCTGACCTATGTGGCGCGCAAGTACGCTCCGGAGCGCGTCACCATCAGCGGTGCCGTCAAGAAAATCCGCCTTGCCGCGCTGCCCGGCGGTCAGGCTGCCGCGCTGGCCGGCGGCGAACTGTATCCCGCGGCGACCGTGATGCCGGACGTGCTCGCCTGCGATCTGGCCAACGTTAACATGGTCCTGCATCCGCCGGGTGCCGTGCTCGCCGCCGCCTGGGTGGAAGCGACCGGCGGCGACTTCACCTTCTATGTCGATGCGATGACGCCCGGCGTGGGGCGGGTGATGCAGGCGCTGGACGACGAACGGCGTGCGGTGGCGCGCGCCTTCGGCCACGAGCTGCCGCCGCTGATCGAAGAGATGCAGGCGCTGGGCACCGTCGAGGCGTCGGTGCGCGACATGACCGATCTGGTCGGCGCCATCTCGTCGGGCCACGCGAACCAGCGCATCAAGGCGCCGAACTCCTTCCAGCATCGCTACTACCGGGAGGATTTCGGCCACGGGCTGCTGCCTTTCCTGGCGCTGGCGGGTGCGGCGCAGGTCGCGGTGCCGGTGGCCGATTCGCTGTTCAAGCTGGGCGAGACCCTGACCGGCAATGACTACAAGGAGCGCGGCCGCACGGCGGCGCGCATGGGGATCGCCGGCCTCGATCGGCAAGGCGTGATGAACGCGGTGAAGGGGAATGCGGGTGAGCGCTGATCAATCGGGCATCGACTGGAGCCAGTGCGTCATTGCGGTCGTAGGCGGAGACAGGCGCGAGCAGGAAATCGCCCGCCTCGCCGCCGCGACCGGCGCCAGCGTGCGCGCTTATGGGTTTCCGTGGCCGGAGGCGGGGATTGCCGGCGTCACCCATGCGGCTGACGCGGCGGCGGCGCTGCAGGGCGCGCAGTTCGCGCTGTTCCCGATTCCCGGCATCGCGGCCAGCGGCGCGCTGTTCGCACCCGCCGCGCCGGCGCCCATCATTCCCGACGCGCATATGCTAGGCGGCATGAAGTCGCCGGCCCACATCATCCTGGGCTGGGGCGACGCCAAGCTGAAGGCGCACGCCGCGGCGCTGGGCATCGCGTTGCACGAGTACGAGTGGGACAAGGACCTGATGCTGCTGCGCGGGCCGGCCATCGTCGAGGGCTTGCTGAAGGTCGTTATCGAGAACACCGCAATCACCATCCACAAGGCGCGCGTGTGCGTCGTCGGCCAGGGCACGATCGGCTTTCTGTTGACGCGCACCCTCATTCTCCTGGGCGCCCAGGTTCATGTGGCGGCGCGCAACCCGGTGCAGCGTGCGGCAGCCTACGCGGCCGGGGCGACGGTGCATACGCTCGACGAACTCCCCGCGCTCGCCGCTGAACTCGACATGGTGTTCTCTTCGGTGCCGCAGCGGGTGGTCGGGCGCGACGTGCTGGAGCGCTTGCGCCAGGATGCCTTGATCGTCGACCTGGCCGCACCGCCGGGCGGCGTGGATTTCGATGCGGCGAAGGAACTGGGTTTGAAAGCGATCTGGGCACGCGGGCTGGGCAGCCGCGCACCGATCACGGTGGGCGCCAGCCAATGGTCCGGCATCCGCCCGCGCATCGAGAAAATTCTCGGAGGCAAAGCATGAAGCGCGATCTGGTAATCCGCAACGCACGCGTCGTCGACCACGACGGCGAATTCTTCGGTGGCATTGCCGTCCACGAAGGGCGCATCGTGATGACCGGCGACAACGACTCGCTGCCCGAGGGCCAGCGTGAGATCGACGCCGAAGGGCGGGTGGTGATGCCGGGGGTCGTCGACCCGCACTGTCACCTCGGCGTGAATTACCCGTACAACGAGGACATGCGCACCGAGACGGCCGCGGCGGCCAGCGGCGGCGTAACTACTATTCTGCTCTACATCCGCAACAAGGCCGGCTCCTACATTCCCTTTTACAAGGAACGGCGTGCGGTGGGTGAAGAAAACGCGATGATCGACTTCGGGTTCCACTTCGGCATCCAGCGCGAAGACCACATCCACGAGATTCCGCAGGTCGTCCTGCAGACCGGCGTGCGCTCGTTCAAGTGCTATTTCGGCTACGAGCCCGACAACCCGATCGGCATCGTGCCGGCCACCGACGGCTGGGTCTACGCGGCGATGCGCCATCTGGTGAAGATCCCGGGCGGGGTGTTGAGCGTGCACTGCGAGAACACCGGCATTGCCACCTGGCTCAAGGACGAATTGAAGGCCACCGGCCGGCAGGACCTCGGCGCCTACACCGAATCGCGCCCGGCGTTTTGTGAGGAAGAAACCATCGGCCGCATGCTGTTCCTGGCCGAGCGCACCCACTGCCCGCTGCATATCGTGCACACTTCTGTCGGCAGGGGGCCGGTGCTGGCCGCCGAAGCGCGCGGCCGCGGCATCGACGTCACCGTCGAGACCTGCCTGCACTACCTGACGCGCACCTGCTACGACGAAGACCTTGACATGACGGCCAAGATCTCACCGCCGCTGCGCGAGCGCAGCGAGCTGGAAGGCCTGTGGCGCGGCATCCTCAACGGCACCGTGTACAGCCTGGGCACCGACCACGTTCCGTTCTTCCCCAAGAAGGGCGAAGACCTGTGGCAGGAAGTGCCGGGCGTCGTATGCTTTCCGTGGGAGTTGCCGCTGATGCTGAATTTCGGCGTGCACCAGCGCGGCCTGTCTTTGTCACGGCTGGTACAGCTGAACTCGTACCACCCGGCCCGCCGTTTTGGCCTGTGGCCGCGCAAGGGGTCGCTGCAGGCCGGCGCCGATGCCGACCTGGTGCTGGTCGACATGGACGAAGAGCGCACCGTTCACCACACCGGCCACGGCCTGTGCATCTACGAGGGCTGGAAGCTCAAGGGCTGGCCCGTAATGACGATTTCGCGCGGCGACATCGTCTATGAAGACGGACACGTCAACGAAAGCTTCGGCCGCGGCCAGTGCTTGAATCGACCGCAATGAACCCGCGTTCTCTCGCCGAACTGCGCGCCGTGTACCGCTCGGCGGGTTGGACTTCCGCACCGACCGAGCTGGCCGAGCCGGTGGCGGCACCCGCGAGGATGCTGGCCCGCCTGCTGGTGCAGAAGAGGCCCCGCCAGGATCTGCTCTCCGGCGTGCACAACCCGTTCGGCCACCATGCGTGTCCGAGCGAGGCATGGCGGTTTCTCGACTTGGCCGAAAGTGCGCCGCTGCTCGATCAGGTGGAAAGCGTACTGGGCCCCGACCTCGTGTTGTGGGACAGCGAGCTCTATCTCGACCCGGCGGCGTGGCCGCGCGACGAAGCGCTGTATTGGCCGGCCGATCCGCTCGCCGGCACGGTGGTGGCGCTCGACCTCGAGCGCCGGCGCACGGTACTCATCGATATCACCCGGCTGGCAGACGTGTTCGACGACATCGCGCCGCAGCCAGGACCTTGCTACACCTTGCGCTATATGCCGGCGACCTCGCTGTACAACCGCGACCCGCGCTTTGGCCCCAACCGTCTCGCCACGCAATTGCGCCCGCTGGTGAACCACTGCATCCGGCCGATCTGGCTGGTGCGCGGCAAAGACCGCGCCGGCAGCGATTTCGTGACCGGCTTCGCGCCGCCCGCCGCCCGTTGGGCCGACGCGGTGCGGCTATCCCCTGAACCATAGAAACGGAAAATAATGGGGACAGACCACGTTTTCCATTCACGCCAGCGCAAGATGGTCTGTTCCCAATTCGCGCAAAAAAAACGTGGTCTGTCCCCTATTCGCTCAATCGCCAACCTCGAATCATACGGAGAGCATCATGCCAGTAGTGACAGTGCAGTTTTTTTCAGGACGCACGACCGAGCAGAAGAGGAAGCTCGTCGCTGCGATCACCGACGCGATGATCGAGTGCGCGGGGTGCAAGCCGGAGCATTTGCATGTGATCATCCACGATATCCCGAAGGATAGCTGGGGCCGCAACGGCCGGCTGGGCATCGACAACGAACCGGAGGACAAGTAATGGCACTCGACGCCCTCGACCTCGGCAAAAGCGCGCTGCTGGTCATCGACCTGCAAAACGCCTTCATCCACGACCAGGGAACGCTGGGCGTCTCCGGCGTCGACACCAAGCGCCTGTCGTCCATCATCCCGCCGCTGGCCACGCTCATCAAGCGCTGCCAGGATGCCGGGATGCCGGTCATCTGGACGATGCAGGAGCACTACGCAGTCGACGCGTTGCGCAAGAAAAAGAAGCTGGCCGGGCACACCAGCCGGCGCAAACAGGTGTCGGCGCTCGCGGGCACCTGGGACGCGCAGATCGTCGACGAGCTGCAGGCGCTTGCCGCGTTCGACCCGTCGCTGGTGATCCGCAAGCACCGGTTCGGCGCGTTCTATCAGACGCGCCTGGAACAGGTGCTGCGCATGTTCGGCACGCAACACCTGTTCGTCGCCGGCACCACCACCAACGCCTGCGTCGAGACGTCGATTCGCGAAGCGTACTTGCGCGATTACGATGTGGTAGCCGTCAAGGACTGCATCTCGGGCGTCAATGAAGAGTGGGAGCGGACCGCGTGGAAGGTGTGGCAGCAATACTTCTGCGAGCTGCACGGCTCCGCTGATGTGCTGCGCTGGATCGACGCGCAACAGGCGCCGCGCGTGCTGGGCTATGCCCACATGCTGCTGCAGGTGGGCGACATCGAGGCCTCGCGCAAATTCTACGTCGATCTGCTGGGCTTCAGCATGCGGCAAGCCAAACCGCTCGCCGATGGCCGGCCCTTCGTGCCTTTCAACGAGGGCATCGCGCTCACCACGGGTGGGCCGGGCAAGCCGCTGCAGATCGACCACATGGCGTTTCGCGTGCGCAACGTTGCGGCCCTGGCCGAGCGCTTGAAGAAGGGCAAGGTCCGCTTCTTCGAGGAGCTGCACGATGGCATCTACGGCAGGACCATCTACATTGCCGACCCCGACGGCAACAAGATCGAACTCTACGAAGAGGCCGCGTAGCCCAGGCGCGAGCGCGGCGTCTGCCGAAGCAATTAAACCGGGAATGCACATCAACACCAGAACAACTAATAGCCTGGAAGAATGACAGCTCCTGGCGCTTCTGCCGGTTATGTAGAGCTCTACGATTTTCCTTGTAGGCGGCAGTGTCCTGCCAAAATGACCGATTACACAAAACTATAATAAGATTTGTGTAATTTTTTCGATAATGCAAGTGAGGATGATCCCGTGACTGCCGACGCCCCCGAATTCGACTACGTGATCGTCGGTGCCGGGTCGGCCGGCTGTGTACTCGCGAACCGCCTCACGGCCAACGGCAGGCATCGCGTGCTGCTGCTGGAGGCTGGACCGGAGGACCGGTCGCTGTGGATTCATCTGCCCATCGGTTACGGCAAGACGATGTGGCATCCGGTCTACAACTGGGGCTTCTACACCGAACCTGATCCGAACATGCACAACCGCAAGATCTACTGGCCGCGCGGGCGTGGCTTGGGTGGATCGAGTTCGATCAACGGCCTGATCTTCATCCGCGGCCAACCGCAGGACTACGATCGCTGGGCCGCCGCAGGCAATGCGGGCTGGGGCTGGGATGATGTGCTGCCCTATTTCATCCGGTCGGAAGGCAACCAGCGCGGAGCGATTCCATTGCACGGCGGCGACGGGCCGCTGGCCGTGTCGGACATCGGCGCGAAGCACGAGCTGGTCGAAGCGTTCATCGCGGGCGCCAACAGCATCGGCGTACCGCGCACCGACGACTTCAACAACGCCACGCAGGAAGGCGTCGGCTACTTTCAGTTAACCACCAAAAATGGCTGGCGCTGCAGCTCGGCGACAGGCTACCTGAAGCCGGCGCGCAAGCGCCCGAACCTACGGGTGGAAACCGGTGCGCACGCGACGCAATTGCTTGGCGAAGGCAAGCGCGTGACGGGCGTGCGCTATACGCAGCATGGCCAGACACATGCGGTCCGTGCTGCGCGCGAAGTGATACTGGCCGCCGGCGCACTGCAGTCGCCGCAGTTGCTGCAACTCTCGGGCATCGGACCTGCTGCGCATTTGCAGCAACTGGGGATTCCGGTCGTGCATGATCTGCCGGGAGTCGGGGCGAACCTGCAGGATCATCTGCAGGCGCGCCTGATTTTTCAATGCAGGAAACCGGTCACCACCAACGATCAGTTGCGCAGCGTTTTCGGACAAATGAAAATCGGCCTGCAGTGGCTGCTGTTCAAGACCGGCCCGCTGGCCATCGGCATCAACCAGGGCGGACTCTTTTGCCGCGCCCTGCCCGAGTCCGCGACGCCGGACATCCAGTTTCATTTCGCGACCCTGTCGGCCGACATGGCAGGCGGCAAGGTGCACCCGTTCTCCGGTTTCACGATGTCGGTGTGCCAGTTGCGGCCCACCTCGCGCGGTACCGTGCTGATCAAGTCGCGCGATCCGCTGGAGCCGCCGGTAATACAGCCGAATTACCTGTCGACGGCGCTCGACCGCCGTACTGCGGTAGCGGGACTCAAGGTCGCGCGCACGATCGCGCAATCCGCGGCAATGCGCGACTACACGCTGGCCGAATACAAGCCCGGCCCCGGTGTGGCAAGCGACGAGGAGTTGCTGGAATTCATACGCGAGAATGGCGCGACGATTTTCCATGCGGCGGGAACCTGCAAGATGGGCATCGCTGCGGACGCAGTGGTCGACCCGCAATTGCGCGTGCACGGCATCGCGGGCTTGCGCGTCGTCGACTGTTCGATCCTGCCGACCCTGGTGTCAGGCAATACCCACTGGCCCGTCGTGATGATTGCGGAAAAGGCGGCGGAGATGATTCTGGACGGAGCTGAATGACATCGATCTTCCCGGAAGCGGGCCAATTGTCAGCTTGTGGGATTGTCATCTACGCAGAAAGCGACACAGCTCACGGCGCCAGCCACCGCTTGATCTGCGCATACACCTCGACTTTTCCCAGCAAGTCCAGATGGTTCATGTTGTAGCCAATCCATTGGTTGGCCTCGGGTATCGGCAATGTCCTGTCCGGATTGACGTGCCGGCCCAGCGCGCTCGCCAGCGGCACCAGGCCATCGCCCAGGATCCGGTCCTTCGCGTCTCCCGCCGAATCACCTGTCGTCGCTGCGATGGCATAGCAATCCACGCCATCGGGCAGCGGCACCGGCTTGCGCTGATCTCTTGCATGCGCAAAGCGATCGCGATTGGCCCAGTCTTCATCCAGCAGGTTGCCGTAGCGCAGATCGGTAACGCCTGCGCTGCGAATTTTTCCCAGACGTGCAAACGGCGCGGTGTACGGGCTGACACCCAGGATGATGTCCACCCAGTGGCCGCCGCGCTCCAGCGGCGCGCCGTGATGCGGCGTACCCAGGAAGACCAGCTTGCGCAGAGAGGGCAGCCAGGTGTGTACGGAAGCGTGCCCGGCATGACAGGCACTGCGCGCAAGCAGCCCGCCTACGCTGTGACCGATGATCACCAACTCGGTTACGGGCGCCGGCCACGCCTTCAGCAACGATTCCAGCAGATCCGCAAACTCGCGCCCGTTGGTGGAAATATGCCGGCCGCTGTTGTAGTGCAGGTAGATCGGCGTATAGCCCAGGTCGCGCGCCAGCGCCGCGCCGTGATCGTGGCCTTGCCGCGTCCATTGCAGGTCGTTCATGCACAAGCCATGCACCAGCACCAGCAGCTTGCCGGCCTGTTCGCCCGGTTGCGGAGCCGCCGAGGCCAGCCCCTCGCCGGTCAGTTCGAGCGGAAGCCCATTACGGTGCAAGCGCATCGGAATCGCCAGCGAATTCCCGGTCGCCACGAGGTAATCGCCCAGCACGCCGTTCAGCGCTGCTAACACCGCTTCGCGCGCAGGCGACGAACTTCCTTCGCCCAGCATCAAACCGAGCTGCCCAAGCAGCGCATCGATGCCGCCGCCGACCAGCCGCGTTACCCCGCGTATGGTCCCGTAGACAAGCCCGGTGATTCCTGTGGTCCGCCCTTTTGGCACAACGCCGGCTACGCTCGATGCCGAAGTAATATTGTGATGCATCGTCTCCACCAGATCGGTCAGACCCGTGGCCGCGTCAACGGCCAGCCGGCTGACGCCGCGCAGGTCCGTAGCGCGACCATGCGACTTGCGCGTCATTGCGGGTTCCGGTTTCGATTACCGCCGGGCCCCTGCCTTGGCGGGGATGGCGAGGTGAAGGGTTCAGGCGTCAATTGCACGTCCTCAAGTTTTGGAAAGTGGCCGCAGGATGAATCGCGAACGCATTTGTGGCATTCTGAGCGCAATGGGGCACGGACCACGTTTACCGATTTGCCAACGCGAAAATCGTGGTCTGTCCCCGATTCTACGATTCTATCAAAGGAGACGTTGCATGAACCCGAACCACTCAACGACGCGGCGGCAGTTCCTTGTGACTACGGGGATTGCCGTAGCGCTCAGCGCGCCGGTGATGCAACCGGTGTCCGTACTGGCGCAATCGGGTGCGGCGTGGCCAGCGCGTCCGCTGCGCATCATCGCGGGATACCCCAGCGGCTCTTCGCCCGATCTGCTGGCGCGCCTGCTCGCCGAACACCTCGGCAAGTCCCTGGGCCAAACGGTGATTGTGGAAAACAAGCCGGGTGCCGGCGGCAACATCGGCGCCGAATTGATCGCCAAGGCCGACGACGGACACACTATCGGGATCATCGGCAACGGCCCACTGACCAGTTCCAAATTTCTATTCAGCAAGCTCGCCTACGATCCGCTGAAGGATTTCGCGCCCATCGCACTCGTTGGCAGCGCGCCGCTCGTCTGGGTCGCGCCAAAATCCGCTGTCACCGGCTCGGTCGCCGACTACATCAAATCCGTCCAGGCGGCCGGCGACAAGATCAACTATGGGTCGATTGGCGCCGGGTCGGGCGGACACCTGGCCATGGAATTGATCAAGGAGCGTCTGGGTCTGCAAGCGGTGCACGTGCCGTTCGCCGGCGGGCCGGCCATCCTCAACGCCATGCTGGGCGGACAGATCCAGATCGCGCTGCTGCCCGGGTCGACCGTGGCGCCGCTGGTCCAATCGGGCAAGCTCGCCGCGGTTGCGGTCACCACGTCGGAGCGCAGTCCGCTCGCGCCCGACCTGCCCTCGATGTCGGAGATTGGCGCCAAGGGCATCAATATCGAAGTCTGGAACGCGATCATGGCCCCGGTGAAAATGCCCGAGGCCCATCAGGCCAGGCTCAACGCCGAGATCGCGAAGATTCTCCAGACCAGCGAAGTGCGCGAGAAACTGCTCCAGCTCGGCTGGAGGGTGGAAGACACTTCACCCAAGGCCCTAGCCGATCGCATCAAGAGTGACACGGCGCTCTACGGCGCGCTGATCACGGCCAAGGGCATCAAAGTGGATTAGCAGGATGGGTGGTCCATCCCACGGCATGTCGGCGCCTTAACGTAGCGCTATGGTGGTCTGACTCATTCCGTTCGCCGGGTAGATCCGGGACAGACCACGTTTAATGGATTTCCGAGTCGCAAATCGTGGTCTGTTCCTATATTGAACTACTCCGCTCGAAGCGGAACCCCTACGCGAGGACCTTTGTCCATTGTCCGTTGTTGCTGCTCGACGCCACGCACGCCTCGATGAACGCCATCGTGTGCACGCCGTCCTCGATGCGCGGATACGGGGCTATCGAGCGCGGCTTGCCGAGATTGCGGGCGATGATGTCTTCCGCGGCTTCGCGATAGAGATTCGCGAACGCCTCGCGCAAGCCCTCCGGATGACCGCGCGGCGTGCGCCCGAGAGCGATGAGTTCCGGCGACAGAAACGTGTCGCCGCGGGTGACAACGCGGACCGGTTCGCCCTGCATCGCCAGGCGGATATAACCCGCCTCACGATGATTCCAATCCAGCATCCCCTTGTCGCCGTAGACGCGAAGGCGGATATCGTTTTCGCCGCCTGCCGCGGCCTGCGTCACGGTGAACGTGCCGCGCGCGCCACTGGCAAAGCGCATGTTTGCCGACGTGTAGTCAATGACTTCGCGTCCGGGCAGCAGCGCTGCGGTATCGGCGCTGACTTCGCTGACGTTCGCATCGGCGGCAAAACAGGCCAGGTGTTGCGCATGACAGCCGATCGCGCTCATCACTAGCGCGAGACCGCTGCGCTGCGGGTCAAGAATCCACTTCAGGCGGTTGTTTTGCGGTCCGTCTTCCAGCTTGGTGGCCAGTCCGCTCTGGATGTATTCGACTTGCACCAGGCGCAGCCTGCCCACCGTGCCATCCTGCACTACTGCGCGGGCATAGCGCGTCATCGCATACGCGGCGTAAGCGTGAGTGATGCAGAACACGCGGTTGCCCGCCTGCACGCGCCGCGCGAGGTCCTGCGCTTCGGCCAGCGTGATGGTAACGGGCTTGTCGCAAATCACGTCGAAGCCCGCATCGAGCGCGGCGGCCGACGCGGAATAATGGGTGTCGTTCGGAGTCATGATCGCGACCGCGTCGATCGGGTCGCTGCGCGCGCGCTCGGCGGCGCACAATTCCGCGACGTTGCCGTAAGCACGATCGGCCGCGATGCCGAGTTGCCGGCCCTTGTCGCGCGAGCGCGCCGGGTCCGCCGAAAAGACCCCGGCGACGACTTTGAACATGCCGTCGAACTCCGCGGCGCCGCGATGCATATGGCCGATCCAGGATTCCGGACCGCCGCCGATGATCGCGAGACGCAGCGGCCGGCCGAATTCTTCGAGTAAGGTAGTCATGGGGACAGTCTAGCGTATGGTTTTGAAATTGTCACACCCTGCCCTTCCACGGCACCGCACGCCGCTCGACCCAGCGCATCAGCAGGTCGAACAGATAGGCGACGACGCCGATCACCACGATGCCCATGATCACGACGTCGGTGCGCAGGAAGTTCGACGCATTGAGCACCATCTGGCCTAAGCCCGCCGTGGCCGCAACCATTTCCGCGGCGACCAGCGTCGTGAAGCCGAAGCCGATGGCGATGCGCATGCCGGTGAGGATTTCCGGCATCGATGCGGGAATGACCACATGCCAGATCACCTGCCAGCGCGAGGCGCCCATCGAATACGCGGCATTGATCTGCTCGATCGCCACCGAGCGCACTCCGGCGCGCGCGGCCATCGCCAGCGGCGCGAAACACGCCAGAAAAATCAGGATGACCTTGGCGGTCTCCTCGATACCGAACCAGATCACGATCAACGGCAGATACGCCAGCGGCGGCAGCGGCCGGTAGAACTCGATCGGCGGATCGAAAATGCCGCGCATGATGCGCGACACGCCCATTCCAATACCTACCGGCACTGCGGTCACCACCGCGAGCACGAACGCCGCGAACACCCGGTACAGGCTCCACCAGAGATGTTCGATCAGCGGCTTGCCGCCCTGGATGTCGCCGTTCCATGCATCGATGAAACTGGCGAACACCCTTTCCGGGGTCGGCAGGAACAGGTCGCGGATCCAGCCCATGTGCGTCGCGGTCCACCACAGCGCGAACAGCGAAGCGATGCTGACAATGCTGATGACCGTGCTCGACCCTTCTCCGGGCAGACTGTAGCCCTTGACGGTCTTGATTTCGGGAACCGGCTTGTCGGACGCCGCCACTATGCGGCCTCCTTCAGCGAGCCCGGCGCGGAGTGGATCACCTGCAAGACTTCCTCGCGCAACCGGATGAAATCGGGCGCGGCCTTGACGCCCCGCGCGTCTCTGCACTCGATAAACCGGCGGCCGAAATCGAGCTTGTACCGATGCGCGATGCGACCAGGCGATGGCGTCATCACGATCAGGTCGGTGGCCAGGAACAGCGCTTCCTCGACGCTGTGGGTGATAAAGAAAAACATCTTTTGCGTCTTGTTCCAGAGCTCGAGTATCAGCTCCTGGAGCTGCTCGCGGGTCAGCGCATCGAGCGCGCCCAGCGGCTCGTCCATCAGCATGACTTCGGGGTCCGAGGCAAGCGCGCGCGCCAGACCCACGCGCTGCTGCATCCCGCCGGAGATCTGGTACGTCGGCGAGGCGGCGAACTTTTCGAGTCCGACCAACCGCAATTTGTCCAGCGCAATGCGCCGGCGCTCTGCCCTGGCGACGCCGCGCATGCGCAAGCCGAATTCGACGTTTTCGATCACGGAGAGCCAGGGCATCAATGCATGCTTCTGGAACACCACGCCGCGATCGGCGCCGGGTTCGAGTACCGGTTTGCCGTCAAGCACGATCTCCCCTGCCGACGGCTGCATGAATCCCGCGATGCAAGAGAGCAATGTCGTCTTGCCGCAGCCGGAGGCACCGAGCGCGACCACGAAATCCCCGGGATCGAGATTCAGATTCACCGCCGACAGCGCAAGCGTATTGGCGCCTTGGCTGCCTGCGTAGTTGACGCTGACGTTGCGGATTTCGAGTTTGCTCATGGGTGGATTTCAAACTTTGCTACACAAACCGAATCGCAACACGCGTCATCAAATAGGGGACAGACCACGTTTAATTCTCGCCACAGGCGCGAATTAAACGTGGTCTGTCCCCTATTTTGATAGCCTACTTTGCGGCTTCCTGCGCGTAAGAAGAATTCACCGCCACCGAATAATCCGGCAACGTCTTCTCGATCTGCTTTTGCGTCAGTTGGAACGCCGCGGTCGCGGAGAGCGCCTTGGCAGCGACGCCGTCCTTGCCGCCGCCCAGCCACTTGGGCGATACCTGGTCAGCCGCGGACGGGAAGCGATACAACGACATCGCGGCGGAGACGTCTTCCGGCTTGGAGCCCGACCACTTGGCCACTGCCTTGACTTCGGCGGAGTCCTTGGTCCACTTCGATCCGTTCTTCCGATAGTTGTCGTCGGCGGTGGCCATCACCTTGACGAACTTGACCATGAAATCCTTGTTCGCTTTCGCCCAGTCCTTGTTCGCCACATAGCCGTCGAACGTCGCCTTGCCCGTGTCGGCGCTGATCTTGCCCGAGCTGATGATGACCTTGCCGTCCTTCTTGACTTCGGCCAGCACCGGGTCCCAGATGAACGTGGCCTGAATGTCGCCGCGTTGCCACGCCGCACGGACTTCCGGCGGACGCATGTTCAGGATTTGCACGTCGGCCGGGTTGATCTTGGCCTGCTCCAGCGCGACCATCGTGTGGAAATGCGTCGTGGAGTTGAACGGCACCGCGATCTTCTTGCCCTTGAGGTCGGCCACCGAGTTGATGCCCGAGCCGTTCTTGGCCACCAGCGCTTCGGCATCGCCGATGTCGTCGAGTATCCAGAACAGTTCCAGCGGCTCGCCGCGCGATACCGCCGCCGCAATGCCGGCGGAACCCACCTCACCGACCTGCACGGCGCCCGAGGCCATCGCCTTGATCACTTCGCCGCCGCCACCGAACTGTTTCCAGTTGACCTTGTAGCCGGTCGCCTTTTCCAGATCCTTCGCTTCCTGCGCCATCCGGTACGGCACCACCATATCCTGGTAGCCGATAGTGACTTCCTTGGTTTGCGCGACCACGCCGTACGCCGCGGCAAACGCCACGATGCCGGCCATTCCTGTCAATAACTTGTACATGCTGACCTCCTCGGTGATGAACTATTAGTATTTGCTGAATTGCGTGACGCTTGCCCCAAAACATTTATCGTTCCCGCGAAGGCGGGAACGATAAATGGCGGTTTTACTGGACGGCCTTCAGCGACTTGCCCAGCGCAGTTATCATCTGGTCGATGTGCTTCTTTTCCGCAATGAACGGCGGAGCGAACACAACAATGTCGCCCGCGATGCGGCTGAGCACGCCCTGATTCCAGAAGCAGTCGAGGAAGAGTTCGTACCCGCGCTTGCCTACCGCACCCGGACGCGGCGCCACTTCGACCGCGCCGATCATCCCGATGTTGCGGATGCTGATCACGTTGGGGAAGCCCTTCAGCGAATGGATGCCCGCTTCGAGGTACTTGGACATCTCTGCCGAACGGTTGAACAGGTCTTCCTCGCGATACAAGTCCAGCGTCGCCAGCGTCGCGGCGCAGGCGAGCGGATGACCGGAGTACGTGTAACCGTGCATCAGTTCGACCACGTGTTCCGGGCCTTGCATGCAAGCCTCGTAAATGCCGTCGCGGACGACGACGCCGCCATCGGCACCGTCGCATTGTTGACGCTCTTGGCAAACGTGAACATGTCGGGAATGACGTCGAAATATTGCGAGGCGAACGGCT
>PLYG01000014.1 GCA_003153335.1 Betaproteobacteria bacterium
GGTCTGCGGCGACATCATGACCATGCCGGGACTGCCCAAGGTGCCTTCGTCGGAAAAAATCGATCTCGACGACGACGGCAAGGTGATTGGATTGTTCTAGGAGCATTGGGTGAGCGATCGAGGATCCACGCTTCCATCCAGCCTTTGTCTGCGAGCCGGAACATCGACGAGCATTGTTGCGCGAGAAACTCCGCAAGCCTATACTCGAACTGGAAAGCCAAATAACAAGATTGCCTGAAAGCACAAGGGTAGTAGTGGCGGAGAAAAATCCGTCCAGGAGACGCGGCGCAAAAATCGCGTTGAACCGCCGCACTACAGGAGAGATCAAGTGATGAGTGCGACTTCGGCTGCGGCGGTACCTGCACAATCGGGCAACAACCCGAACCGGTGGTTACCGCTGACTTTGCGACCTGGCGATGAGCCTGGATAACGTGATCGCGGTGGCTGCCGCCGCCGGCGAAAGCGTCACGCTGCTCATCCTGCGAACGCAGGCATGCGCACCTCCAGCAGTATCCTCAAAAGTGTTTTTTAAGGAGGCAATATGTCAAACGAGAGCACCGCTCAGATAGATATTGCGAAACAAACGTTCGGGCCGATCGTCGGCAACCGGTGGATTCAATTGGCGGCCGGTGTCACGGCGATGGTCGTCATATCGAACTTTCAGTATGCCTTCACGCTTTTTACTCCAGGGCTGAAGCAACAGTTCGCGAGCGCGCCCTATTCCGACATCGCCCTCATTTTTTCCCTGTTTATTCTCTTTGAAACCTGGCCGGTGCCGGTTGCCGGCTACTTCATCGATAAATTCGGTATTCGCAATCTGATGCTCATCGGTGCCATACTCATTTTTCTGGGATGGGTGCTCGGAGGAATGTTCGCAACATCCCTTTTCCACTTGTACATCTATTACGGCGTTCTTGCCGGTACTGGCTGCGGCATCATTTACGTCGCGACGGTGGCCAATGCCGTCAAATGGTTTCCCGACAAAAGGGGTTTGGCGGCCGGCCTGACCGCCGCCGGATTTGGAGGGGGCTCGGCGCTTACGCTCATCCCCATCAGCGGCAGCATTGCGTCCATGGGTTGGGCCGGTGCGATGACCGCCTGGGGCATTGGTCAGGGTGTCGTGGCCATCGCCATGGCGCTGCTCTTGCACCACCCCCCCAAAGGCTGGCTGCCCAAGGACTGGGTGCAGCCCAAGGCGGTGGTGCAAACGCGGCGGGACTTTACCTCGGCGCAGATGCTGACGCAGAAAGAGTTCTATATCATGTACTTCATGTTCCTCATGGTCTGCACCGGCGGGCTGATGACGACCGGCAATATGTCGCAGATCGCCAAGTCCCTCAACGTGTTCGACGCGAAGGTAATGGGTATCGCCATTGTCCCGTTCGTTGCAACCCTAGCGGGCGTTACCAATGCGTTCGCCAGAATCATGTGGGGCTCGATTTCAGACAGGTTCGGCCGGGAATATACGATGGCCTTTGCCTTTGCGCTTGAAGGCGTGCTCATCTTCCTGATGACGCAGATTATGGGAAGCCCGCTGGCGTTCATGATCCTGATGCCTTTTGTCTTCCTTGCCTGGGGTGAAATCTATGCGTTGTTCTCGGCGATCACGGGCGATGTCTTCGGCCCGAAAAACGCCACGGGCAACTACGGCATCCTGTATACGGCCAAAGGGCTGGCCTCGATTATGGCCGGGTGGGGTGCTGCTGCGGTGGCTGCACATTATGCCGGCTCTTTCTCGGTGCCCTACTACATCGCAGCCGTATTCGACATCACAGCGGCGGCCCTGGCCCTTTTCGTCCTAAGGCCGATCATTAGGAAAAGAATCGCCGCGGAAGCGTAAGAGGCCGTTTCAGCCATGCCGCCACGCGCGGCCGCGACTGTGGTGCTGTTGCGCGACGCGGTCGACGGCATGGAGGTATTCATGGTCAAGCGCCACGGACTCTCGGAGGTGCTGGGTGGAGCCCACGTGTTTCCGGGAGGCAAGCTGGATCCGGCCGACGCCGATCCGAATGTGCTGGAACAATTGAGCGCGCCGCTTGATGGCCTGCATGCCGCCCTGGGCGAGCCGGAACTCGATACAGCGACGGCGGCGGGACTCTTCGTTGCCGCCTGCCGTGAGACGTTCGAGGAGGCGGGCGTACTGCTGGCCGAGGGGGCAACTGCGCAGCACCTGGAAGTTGCCCAAACGCGGGCGCGCGCGGGTCTTTCCTTCGGCGAGATCCTCGCGCGGCTCGAACTGCGGCTCGATTGGAGCAACGTCGTCCCTTGGTCGCGCTGGATCACGCCACGCATGCCGGCGCTGTTTAACCAACGTTTCGACGCGCGCTTTTTCCTGGCGGCGGTACCGAACGACCAGGAGGCGCGGCACGATAATCACGAAGCCACCGGGAGCTTCTGGTTGCGTCCGCGCGTCGTGCTCGAGCAATACTGGGCCGGAAAGCTCAACTTGGCGCCGGCGCAAATCATGAGCATGGCCGCGCTTGCTCGCCATCCGCACGTGGCCGACGTGCTCGCCACTGCACGCGGTCGTCGGCCGCCGGTGATCCAGCCGGAACCGTTCACGCACGAGCAAATGCGCGCCGTCGCATTCCCGGGTAACGAGCGGCACCCGATCGTCGAGCGTGCGCTCCCGGGACCTTCGTTTCTTGTCTACCGCAACGGACGTTTCGAGCCGCTCGATGGCTTCGAAGCGTTGTTTGCCTGAGCAATCGGCAGCGTGCCGCGCAACAGGTAGGTCCACGGGACGATGAGGCGGCGCATCCCCATGCGCGACACGGGCCCGCATCGCGCGGCTCCGGGCTCAACCGGCACCATCTTGTTTCAGATTTTCCCGCGCTGCTTCAGCCGGCTTAGCGTCTCTGGCGACAGATTCAGGTAGGACGCCAATTCTTTTTTCGGAATGCGCTCCAGCAACTCGCCGTGCTTCCGCACAAAACGGTGAACGCGGCCGGTGGCATTGAGCAAATGCAAGGTGATGGTGTGGGCCATGACCTCGCTCATCAATTGCATGACCTGAAGTTCGAATTCGCACTTCATCTTCGGGTGCCGCTCCATGAATTCGACCCAGTGTCCCATCGAGAGCTTCGCCGCGCGAACGGGGCGCACGGCGATGAGCGAAAACGGAATCGGCGTTTTCAGCCGCCACGCCGCGTAACTGGTCTCGATTTCGGTCTCGGCGGCGAAACGCAGGATCATTTCCTTGCCCGCCGGATTGGACACTACACGCTTGAGTATCCCATCGAGGATGAAGTACTGCTCCATCGACAGATCGCCCTGGTTTTCCAGCGTCGCGCCCTTGGCGTACTCCTCCACCGCCAGCAGCGGCTCCAGTTCCTTCCATTCGGCGTCCAGCAAGTGTCGCAGCACTTGATTCTGCCGCAATCTTGCGCGTACATCATTGGCGTCGGAAAGATTGGCAATGGGCTTCACATTGGTGTGCGCACCAGCGCGGAAAACCTTGAGTGCTAAGTATAGCGGAGTGCGTGGCTGCCGAGGAATCTTGACCGCGATCAATGTATTCGAGGGGCGCTCAGATTAGACTTTACACCCTGCGACGAGCGGACAAATTCGTCGAATCAAACTGCGAGAGGATGCCATGGGCGCCACAGAGGGACAAAAGGTTGCTGGAGCCGAAACCAATGTGCAATCACCAGCACTGACCGACGGCTTCCATCTGGTTATCGATGCGCTGAAACTCAACGGCATCGACACGATTTTCGGTCTGCCCGGTATCCCGATCACCGACTTTGCCCGCAAGGCACAGGCCGAAGGCATGCGCGTGATTTCGTTCCGCCATGAGCAGAACGCCGGCAACGCCGCCGCCATTGCCGGCTTCATGACGCAAAAGCCCGGCATCTGCCTGACGGTGTCCGCCCCCGGCTTCCTCAACGGCCTGACCGCCCTGACCAATGCCACCACCAACTGCTTCCCGATGATCTTGATCAGCGGCTCCAGCGAGCGCGAGATCGTCGACCTGCAGCAGGGTGACTACGAGGAGATGGACCAGTTGGCCATCGCCAAACCGCTGTGCAAGGCCGCCTTCCGCGTGCTGCACGCCGCGGACATCGGTGTGGGCATCGCGCGCGCCATCCGTGCCGCCGTCTCCGGCCGTCCGGGCGGCGTCTACCTCGACCTGCCGGCCAAATTGTTCGCGCAGACCATGGACGCGGTAGCCGGCAAGAAATCGCTGATCAAGGTGGTCGATCCGGCGCCGCGGCAGATCCCGGCCCAGGACGCCGTACAGCGCGCCCTTGAACTGCTCAAGAGCGCGAAGCGTCCGCTCATCCTGCTGGGCAAGGGCGCCGCCTACGCCCAGGCCGACGCGGACATCCGCGCCCTGGTCGAGAAGACCGGCATCCCCTATCTGCCCATGTCCATGGCCAAGGGCCTGCTGCCCGACACGCACGAGCAGTCCGCTGCTGCCGCCCGCTCCTACGTGCTGCCTGAAGCCGATGTGGTGATGCTGATCGGCGCCCGCCTGAACTGGCTACTCTCGCACGGCAAGGGCAAGACCTGGGGCGGCAAGGATCACAAGGACTGGGGTGGCCAGAAGTTCATCCAGATCGACATCTCTCCCCAGGAGATGGATAGCAACGTGGCGATCGACGCGCCGCTGGTCGGCGACATCGGTTCCTGCGTGTCTTCACTGCTGGCGGGCATCGGCTCGAACTGGGCCAAGCCACCGGCCGAGTGGACCGGTGCGATCGCCGAGCGCAAGAACAAGAACCTGGCCAAGATGGCCGAGACCCTGGCCCGCGATCCGACGCCGATGAATTTTCACAGCGCGCTGAACGTGGTGCGCGACATCATCAAGGCCAACCCGGACGCCATCCTGGTCAACGAAGGCGCCAACNNCACCCGCAGCATCGTCGACATGTACCAGCCGCGCAAGCGCCTGGACGTCGGCACTTGGGGCATCATGGGCATCGGCATGGGCTTTTCCGTCGCGGCCGCCGTGGTCAGCGGCCAGCCGGTGATCGCGATTGAGGGCGACAGCGCCTTCGGCTTCTCCGGCATGGAAGTCGAGACCATCTGCCGCTACAACCTGCCGATAT
The DNA here is from genome assembly GCA_003153335.1 of Betaproteobacteria bacterium. GTDB lineage: Bacteria > Pseudomonadota > Gammaproteobacteria > Burkholderiales > Casimicrobiaceae > PALSA-1005. Next base: position 5,055 of record PLYG01000014.1, read on the forward strand.
GCGTGGTGATCTTCAACAACAACGGCGTCTACGGCGGCGCAGACGTAAATCCGACCGGCGGCCCCGATGTTGCACCCACCGTGTTCGTCAAGGGCGCGCGCTATGACAAGCTGATGGAGGCCTTCGGTGGCATAGGTGTACACGTAACCAACCCGGCGGAGTTGCGCCGTGCAATGGAAGAAGCCATCCGCTCGCGCAAGCCCACGCTCATCAATGCCGTCATCGATGAAACCGCCGGCACCGAAAGCGGTCGCATAACGAGCTTGAATCCGCAAAGCGCAAAAAAGAAATAAGTCAAACAGTTGAGCGAGGGCAGGTAGCCTTTCCTCTGCCGCAGAATTTTTGGAGATCAGAATGGAAGCTTTAAAAGACGTGCGCATCCTCGACATGACCCACGTGCAGGCAGGGCCAACCTGCTCGCAGTTGCTCGCGTGGATGGGCGCGGACGTGATCAAGTTCGAAAATCCGCAGGGCGACGCGACGCGCGGCCAGTTGCGCGACATTCCTGGCGCCGACAGCCTGTATTTCACGATGCTCAACTGCAATAAACGCTCGATCACCGTGAACATGAAGACCGCCGAGGGCAAGGCGGTGTTCGTCGACATGCTGAAGAAGTGCGACATCATCATGGAGAACTTCGGCCCCGGCGTGCTCGACCGGTTCGGCTTCACCTGGGACAAGATCCACGAAATCAACCCGCGCATCGTGATGGGCTCGATCAAGGGCTTTGGTTCCACCGGCCCGTATGCCGATTTCAAGGCGTATGAAAACGTCGCGCAAGCGATGGGCGGCGCGATGAGTACGACGGGTCTGCCCGACGGTCCGCCGTTCGTGACCGGCGCGCAGATCGGCGACTCCGGGACGGGGCTGCATCTGGCGGTCGGTCTGCTCGCCGCCCTGCACCAGGCGCGGCGCACCGGCGAAGGCCAGTATGTCGAAGTGGCGATGATGGACGGCGTGATGAACCTGTGCCGCGTCAAGTTCCGCGACCATCAGCGGCTCACACGCCAGTCGCTTTCCGAATACTCGGTGCCGGCCTACCAGGGCATGGGTGAGGTGCCGCGTGCCGGCAACGATTCGGGCGGCGGCCAGCTCGGCAACGCCATCCATTGCAAGCCGCACGGCGCCAACGACTGGCTTTATGTCGTGGTCCAGGAGGCCGTGTGGGACGGGCTCGCCCGACGCATCGGACCCGATGTCGGGATGCCCGACCTGGTCAACGACCCGCGGCTGTCGGTGATCGGGGAACGCCGGAAAAATCAGAGTCTGTTGTGGACGCTGCTCACGAAGTTTGCCTCGAATTACACCAAGCGCGAGTGCATGGCTCTCCTCAACCCGCTCGATGTCCCATGCGGGCCCATCATGTCGACCGAAGATCTGGCCAATGACGAGCATATCCGCGGCCGCGAGATGTACGTGGAACTCGACCATCCGCAACGCGGCACCTGGTACAACGTCGGCATGCCGATCAAGCTGTCGGCCTCGCCCGCGAAAATCGAGCGTTCACCATTGCTGGGCGAGCATACCGATGAAGTGCTCAAGGAAGTGCTGGGCTACGACGAGGCGAAGATCGGACAGTTGAAGAGTGCGGGGGCGTTTTCTGCTCCGCCCAAGAAAAAAGCGTAGAACAGGCGATCATGGTTGCACTGCTGGACGATGAACGGTTGCCCATCCTGCGGAATGACGTGCTGGAAATCCGGCGAGAGAGAGATTCAATATGAAGATTGCCATTATCGGTCAGCAAGACTTTGGTAAGGCGGTGCTGGACGCGTTCCTGAAACGTGGCGACACGGTTGCCGCAGTCTTTTGCGCGCCGGAAAAGGAAGGCGCCCGACCCGATGCGCTGCGGGTCGCCGCGCAGGATGCCGGGCTGACGGTCCATCAGTTCAAGTCACTGCGGGCGCCCGAAGCGGTGACCGCAATGCGGGCTGCGGACGCCGACATCGGCATCATGGCCTTTGTGCTGCAATTCGCGCCGCAAGAGTTTGTGACCATTCCCAAACACGGCACCATCCAGTTTCACCCATCGCTGTTACCGAAATTTCGCGGGCCGTCGTCGATCAACTGGCCGATCACTCGCGGTGAAACCGAGACCGGCCTGACCATGTTCCGTCCGACCGACGGTCTGGACGAAGGCGCGATCATTCTGCAAAAGCGCACCCCGGTGGGTGCGAACGACACCTTGGGTTCAGTCTACTTCGATCGGTTGTTCGGGATGGGTGTCGCGGCGATGCTGGAGGCTGCCGACCTGGTCGTGGCGGCCAAGCATCAGGAACTCGTCCAGGATGAGCAACAGGCGTCGTATGAAGGCTGGTTTCGCGAAGCCGAAGCGAAAATCAACTGGGCCAATCACGCCGACGTGATCCACAACCTGATCCGCGGATGCGACCCGGCGCCCGGCGCATGGACCACGTTCAACGGCGCCAAGCTGCAGCTCTTCGACAGCAAGAAGGAACTGGTGCGGACCTTTGGCGCGGTCAAAGGCAAGATCGGCGAAGTCATCGAGGCGGGCAACGGCAAGATCGTGATTACCGCGCAAGGCGGCCGCATTCATGTCGGCCGTGCCAAGCTAGGCGACGCCAAGAAAGTTGCCGCCGATGCGGCCGGCATTCCGGTGGGAACCATACTGGGCGGCTGATCGAACCCCATGGCTGCACCACTTCCCTCAACCATGCGCTTGGTCTCGCACGGCGCCGGCGGCGGTCCCGACGTCCTCAGCATCGGCGAGGGTCCGGTCCCCACGCCGGGACCGCAAGACGTCCTGATCGCGGTGCACTACGCAGGGGTGAACGGGCCGGACATCGTGCAGCGCAAAGGCAGGTACCCGCCCCCGCCTGGCGCCTCCCCCGTGCTAGGCCTCGAAGTATCCGGCAGCATTGCGACGGTAGGCGCCGACGTGACGCGATGGAAGGTCGGCGACACCGTATGCGCACTGACCCCGGGCGGCGGCTACGCGGAATTCTGCGTCGCCCCGGCCGCGCACTGTCTGCCCCTCCCCGGCGGCTTCGATCCGGAGCGCGCTGCGGCGATTCCCGAGAATTTCTTTACCGTCTGGACCAATCTGATCGAGCGTGCGCGCCTGGCGAAGGGTGAATCGGTGCTGATCCATGGCGGCAGCGGCGGCATCGGCTACTCGGCGATCCAGGTTGCGAAGGCCTGGGGCGCCACCGTTATCGCCACCGTGGGCAATGCCGAAAAGGAAACGTTTGCGCGTTCGGTCGGCGCCGACCATGTGATCAACTATCGCACCCAGGACTTTGTCGAAGAGGCCCGGCGGATTGTCGACGCGCGCGGCATCGATGTGATCCTGGACATGGTGGGCGGAGATTATTTCAAGAAGAACCTGGGACTGCTGGCGCTCGAAGGCCGGCTGGTGCAGATCGCCTTCCAGCAGGGCAGCAAGGTCGCGGAGCTCGACCTGATGCCGGTGATGATGCGCCGCCTCACGATCACCGGTTCGACGTTGCGCGCGCAGCCTGCGCAGAATAAGGCGCGCATCGCTGAAGGACTACTCACGTACCTGTGGCCGTTGTTCGCGACGGGCAAACTGCGCGTCGTGATCCATCGCGTATTCGGGTTTGAGGATGTGGTTGCGGCGCACGTGATGATGGAGGCCGGCCAGCATCTGGGCAAGCTGCTGCTGCGCTTGAGATAGGCTCGAGGTGCCGCGCACTTTACGCGCCTGATTCGCACTTCACCCCCGGTTTTCCGCACCTTATCGCATCGCCCGGACACCTTGAAACGCCGATGCTATCGTGGCGCCGTCTTGATGCGGGAGGTGCGCCATGTTTGCCGAGTTGATCACAAGTTACGCTCTCGTTCTGGTTCCTGCGCTAGTCCTTATCCCTGCAGCGGTGTTTCTGGCGGCGATGCTGTTCGAGGGTGCGGGAAAGGACAGCTGGGGCAAAATCCGCCCGGCGACGCGCAAGCCCTTCGTCTCGCAGCCGCTGCGCCTCCCCGTTCAGCGGGCGCCGTCGATCGGCGCCGGCGGGCTGGGCTTTCGTCGCGTCAGCGCTGCACGGCAGGAACATGAATAAGACATCCGCCAATGTCGTGCCGTCGGTTACCGGCGCGGCAGGCCGGCAAGCCTGGGCATGACGCTGCCCGGCCTCCTCGAAGGCCTGAGTTGGCGCCGGGTCGCGTGGACGACTGCCCTGGCCGCGCTGGTCGCCGCGGGGCGAGGGAGCCTAGGATCATTCGAGCCATTAACTGCGGCCATTATCCGAAGCTCAAGCTAATGCCACCGCATTCAGCGCTTGAAAGGCCAGTCGCCCGCGACGCCGAGACGCGGCTCGCTGTCGGCATCCTTCCACGCCTCGGTGAACGCGCGCTCGACGGCTTCCGCCGGCTTGCCCTGCGCCTTCAGCGCTTCGGCCAGCCCGAACAGCGCGCGCCCGCTGCGCGGATGTCTGGCGAGCTCGGACACGAAGACCTTTTCGGCCGCTGCGGCATCGCCGCCGGCCAGCAGCGTGGCGCCCAGCGGTTCGCGCAGCGGCAGATACCAGGGTGAAGGTTCATCGTAGTTGAGTGCGTCTTCCGCCGCGACCCCCGCTTCGAAAAAGGCGATTGCCGCGGAACGCTCGCCCTTCGCCAGCGCCAGGTTGCCGTCGAGCATGCAGGCGGCAATCCTGAACACGTCGGCTGCCAGATTGCGGCCCCATGCCTCATCGGCTGGGATATCGGCCAGCACCCTGGCGAATCCCGCGCGCTCAGTCTCTGCCGGCTTGATCCGGCCGCGCGCGGCGAACGCCATGCCGCGTGCGAAATGCCAGACCGCGTGGGGTCCGGCGTAGGCTCGCGGTGGGCGCGGCAGCTTCAGCACCTCGTTCCACTTCTGGAACCGAACATTGATCAATGCCGGCGCCGGCAAATAACCCTCGATGCCCGGCACGTCGGGAATCGTCGAAGCCACCTGGCGTCCGAATTGCCGGGCGGCCTTGATCGCGTCGCGGTAGCGGCCCTGCATCGTATGCGCCACTGCGAGAAAGTGCAGATTGTGCGCGTAGTAGCCTTGATAGGGATTGGCCGCAGCGCTTTGCCTGAAATACGTGCGGTCAGCCGCCACCGCAGCGGCATTGGCACGCGCGGACGCCGCATGATCACCGACCCGGTCGTAGACATGCGCCGCCATGTGCACCAGGTGGCCGGCCGCCGGGGCGAGAAGCGGGAGTCGGTCGGCGCTCGGCAGCGCGCGCTCCGGATAGGGCGATGCCTCGACCGCGTGAATGTAGAAATGGTTGGCGCCGATGTGGTTGGGGTCGCGCACCAGCACCGATTCGAGCACCGAGAGAATCTCCGCGGTGCCCTCGACCGGCGTGCCATCCTTGTTCCAGAGCCGCCACGGCCGCAATACCATTGCCGCGTCGGCAAACAGGGTCGCCGCGTCGAGATCGTCGGGATAGCGCTGCATCAGCGCGCGCATCGCGTCCCGGTAATTCTGTGCTGCCTTTGCCGGATCGGCGTCGAGCGGTTCGGCCAAGCGGACGGCCAGCGCGGCGATCCAGGCCTGCTCGTTCGCGGGCCCATTCGCTCCGAGTGCCTGCGCGCGCTCCAGCGCCGCGCGCGCCTGCCTGGCTTGCGCGACGCTCATCTCCGCCGCGTTGTAATTGGGCCCCAGCGCGAGCGCCAGGCCCCAGTGGGCCATCGCCAGTTTCGGGTCGAGCAGGGTAGCGCGGCTGAACGACCGAACCGCTTCCTGGTGATTGAATGCGTAAACGTAGGCGAGTCCCTGGTCGAAGAAGCGCTGCGCCAGCGCGGTCGTCGTCGACACGGGGTGATGAATGTGCCCCAAGCCTTGAATCAGGGTTGCCGGCTTGCCGTGGCGAGCCGGATGCGGCGGCGAACTATCCGGATGCGCAGTGGCCAACTGCGTGACGAGCAACGCAAGTATCCAGAGCAGCCTGAGCATCAGAACCTCCCGCAGGCGCAACCCTTGTAGCAGTCCGCAAGTCTTGACCGCGCTTACTTTCCGTATTGCTGCCGCAGAATGTTTTTCTGCACTTTGCCCATGGTATTGCGCGGCAGGTCGGCGACCATGTACACGTACCTGGGCATCTTGAATCCTGCAAGCTGGGACTTGAGCGACGCGATGATGCCGTTCGAATTGAGCCTGGCACCGGGTTTAGCGACGACGACCGCGGTGACCGCCTCGCCTAAATCGGGATGCGGGACGCCAATCACCGCCGACTCGGCAACTCCCGGCAGCGCATCGATCAGTTCCTCGATTTCCTTCGGGTACACATTGAGCCCGCCGGTGATGATCAGGTCATTGGCGCGGCCGACGATTTGCAGGTATCCGTTGGGGCAAAACTTGCCGATGTCGCCGGTCCGGAAAAATCCGTCGGCGGTGAACTCTTCGGCGGTCTTTTCCGGCATGCCCCAGTAACCGTTGAACACATTGGGACCCTTGACCTCGATGCCGCCTATTTCACCGGCCGGGACGCTTTGTCCATCCTTACCGACGACACGCGCCGCGACACCCGGCAATGGCAGCCCAACGCTGCCGGCGATGCGTTCACCGAAGAGCGGGTTGGACGTGTTCATGCCGGTCTCGGTCATCCCGTAGCGCTCCAGGATACGCTGCCCGGTGCGGCTTTCGAACAGGGCGAACGTCTCGGGCAACAGCGGCGCCGAACCGGAGATGAACACGCGCACCGTATCGCAGTGTTTGCGGCCGAAATCCGGGTTTGCCAGCAACCGCGTGTAGAACGTCGGCACGCCCATCATCACGCTCGATCGCGGCAGCAGCTCCAGCGCTTGCGCCACATCGAACTTCGGACAAAACCACATCCTGCTGCCGGAGAGCAACACGCAGTGCAGTGCGACGAACAGGCCATGCACATGAAAGATCGGCAACGCGTGATAGAGCACGTCGGCCGCGGAAACGCCCCAGTTCTCGACCAGCGTCAGCGCATTGGCGGCGAGATTGCCGTGCGAGAGCATCGCGCCCTTGGAGCGGCCCGTCGTGCCCGAGGTGTAGAGGATCGCGGCGAGATCGCGCTCTTGCATCGCCACCGGCTCGAAATCCTCGAAACAGGACCGGATTTCGTTGACCAACGAACCCTGGTCGTGGCCATCAAGCGTGAAAATGCGCATCGCCGGCGTGGCGATCGCGGACATCGAATCCATCCCCTCCGGAGAGCAGATGACCACGCGCGGGTTGGCATCGCCCAGAAAATAGGACAGCTCGCGCTGCTGGTAGGCAGGGTTCAGCGGTAGATAGACCAGCCCGGCCCGCAAGCATGCCAGGTACAGGCAAATTGCGGTCGCGGATTTTTCAACTTGCGCCGCAACCCGGTCCCCGGGTACGCACCCTGCCGATACCAGCGCGTGCGCGATCAGTGCCGAGCGCGCGTCCAGCGTCCGGTACGTGACAACGTCACTGCCGGGCAACAGCAGGCAGGGTTGATCGAGGTCGGCCGGGAAACGGCGCTTCAGCAACCGGTAAAGATTAGCGTCGCGCATTTTGGATAAAAGAAATAGGTTGCCGGATTCTAACAGCCCCGGTCCGGGTTGGCGGAAATCCAAGCCGGACATTCCGCCGTACGGATTCGGTCTCCCCGAAAAAACCGGGCCAACGGACCACCAGCCATGGTCCGGGCTGACAACCTCGCCGAGGAGTGAGACAATCCCCGCACTGGTACGCGAGACATCGATCGAAAAGTCGGTCCGCCAGCGGGAGATGTTTGAACACCAGGTTGTGGGGCGGCGCGCCGAGAACCCGATGTCGTAAAGTGCGGGCGTGGCGGCATACCGATCGCGTACCGATCAAATACTCAGGAGGAACACCATGAACCGCAAGCTAGTCATCGCGTGGGCAGCAGCAACATGTTTCGCGCTTGCCCAGATTCCCAACGCGCACGCGCAGCAGAAGGTGCTAAAGATCTCGCACCAGTTTCCTGGATCGAGTGCAACCGAAGGGGATTTCCGCGATCAGCTCGCGCGCAAATTCGCGACGGACGTCGAAGCTCGCAGCAAAGGCAGCCTGAAGGTCGAGGTTTATCCGGCCAGCTCGCTGGTGAAGACCTTCGCCCAGTTCGGCGCGCTCCGCAAAGGCGCGCTGGACATGTCGGTGCTGCCGCTGGCCTATGGCGGCGGCGAAGTGCCCGAAGCCAACCTGGGTTTGATGCCGGGGCTGGTCACCAGCTACGAACAGGGATTGCGCTGGAAAGACGCACCGATCGGCCGCGAATGGTCGAAGTTCATGGAAGACAAGGGCATCAAGATCCTGACCTGGGTCTGGCAGGCTGGTGGCGTCGCGTCGTTGTCCAAACCCTTCGTGTCCCCGGACGACGCCAAGGGTCTCAAGGCTCGGGGTGGCAGCAAAGAGATGGACATGATGCTCAAGGGCGCCGGGGCCGCCATCACCAATGTGCCGTCGAATGAAATCTACAGCGCGATGCAGTCCGGCGTGCTGGACGCCGCGGTGACCTCGTCGACCTCGCTGATCAGTTTTCGGCTTTATGAAACCGGCAAGCATCTGACCACCGCGCGCAAGAATTCCTTCTGGTATATGTTCGAACCGTTGGTGATCTCCAAGTCGGTGTTCGACGGCCTGACCCCCGAGCAGCAAAAAATCGTCGTCGAGGTCGGCGCCAGCCTGGAAAAATTTGCGCTGGATGCCGCCAAAGCTGACGACCAGCGCGTTGCCGAAGTCTATGCCAAAGCCGGCGCGAAAGTGACCGACATGGACGATGCGACCTTCGCCAAGTGGCGTGCGATTGCGCAGGCGACGGCGTGGAAGGACTTCGAGACCAACGTCAAGGACGGCAAGCACTGGTTCGATCTCGTGAACGCGGTCAAGTAACCAGGCTATGACTCTTGCCGATCTCAGCCGCCAACTGGCGCGCTTCAACACCCTGATGGGCTACGCCTCGGGATTCGTCATCGTCTTCTGCACGGGGATTCTGGTGTTCGAAGTCGTCGTCCGCTACTACTTCCGGTGGGCGACCGACTGGGAAATCGAGTTCGCGATCATCCTGCTGATTATCTCGACGTTCATGAGCGCCGCATATACGCAATTACATCGGGCCCACGTGGGGATCGAAGTTCTCGACGGCATTCTGCCGGCCCGGGTCAATCGCGTGCGCAAGACGCTGGCCGATGTGCTGTCGATGCTGTTCTGCGCGTTCGTCGCGTGGAATGCGTGGCAGTACTTTGTCGAATCATGGATTGATGGCAAGACCAGCAATTCGGTATGGGGGCCGAAGCTCTGGATACCCTATTTCTTCATGGCGCTGGGAATGACGACGCTGGTCCTGCAAATGTGCGCGCAGCTCTTCGAACAGCGCGGCAAGCGCGGCCGGGGACACGCATGACCACGCTGCAGATCGGAACGCTCTACGGCAGCGCCACTTTTGTCGCGCTGTTTTCGGGGATGCCCATCGCGTTCGCCGTCGGCGCGGTGGCACTGGTGTTCATGTTTGTTTTCATGCCGGCGGCGAACATCGGGCTGGTGGCAGAAACGATCTACTCGGAACTCGACAACTTCACGCTGTTGACCATTCCGCTGTTTGTGCTGATGGGGGCGGCGGTCGGCAAGTCGCGCGCCGGCGCCGACCTGTACTCGTCGCTCAACCGCTGGCTGAACCGCGTGCCCGGGGGCTTAGGCGTTGCCAATGTGCTGGCATGTTCGGTCTTCGCCGCGATGTGCGGCAGCTCGCCGGCCACCTGTTCGGCAATCGGCTCGTCGGGGATCCCGCAAATGCGGGCCCGCGGCTATTCCGAGGAGCTTGCCACGGGGCTGATCGCGGCTGGCGGCACGCTGGGCATCCTGATCCCGCCGTCGCTGACCCTGATCCTGTACGGTCTCGCCTCCGAACAGTCGATCGGCAAGCTGTTCATGGCCGGCATAGGACCGGGCATACTGCTGACCGTCCTGTTCATCGTTTGGGTGGTGTTCAAGTTCCGCCGCGAAAAAGCGCGCCTGCTGGCCGGTCAAAGCTCCGGTGCGGGCAAGGCGGTGCTCGACGAGGAGCACTTCACTTGGGGCCAGCGCCTGGAAACTCTGCCGCGTTTCCTGCCGTTTCTGATCGTGATCGCACTCATCATGGTCGCGCTATACGGCGGCTGGGCGACCCCGTCCGAGGTCGCCGGCATCGGCGCCTTTTTTTCGCTGCTGATGGTGGTCCTGATCTACCGCTGCTACAAGTGGGAAGACATGCGGGTGATCCTGGGCGGCACCGTGCGCGAGTCCTGCATGGTGATGATGATCATCGCGATGAGCTTCCTGTACACGTACGTAATGAGCTATCTGCACGTAACCCAGGAAGTGGCGCTGTGGCTGACTACGCTGCCGTTGTCCAAATGGGTGTTCTTTTTCTGGGTCAACGTGCTGCTGGTGGTGCTGGGTTTTTTCCTGCCCCCGGTCGCGATTATCCTGATGGTCACGCCGATCCTGCTGCCCGCGCTGAAAACGCATGACTTCGACCTGATCTGGTTCGGCGTCATCATAACCATCCTGATGGAAATGGGGCTGATCCATCCGCCGGTCGGGTTGAATCTATTTGTCATCAACGGCATTGCGCCCGACATACCGCTAGCCAGGATCGTCTGGGGCGTGATCCCCTTTATTATCCTGATGGTACTGTCGATCGCGCTGCTGTGTTTCGTCCCCGATATCGCCGTGTGGCTGCCCAATCACTACCTGGGCAAATAGCGTCCCCTCTATTTCAGGTTGAGACGCCGCCAGATTTCGGTGGTCAGAACGGCTTGGTTCAAGGTGTAGAAATGCAATCCAGGCGCGCCGCCCGCAAGCAGCCGTTCGCATAGCCCGGTGACGACGTCGAGCCCGAACGCACGTATCGACGCTGAATCGTCGTAGTATTTTTCCATCTTGATGCGCACCCAGCGCGGCACTTCCGCGCCACAGCCCTCGCCAAAGCGCAGGATCTTGGAAAAATTGTGGAAGGGCATGATGCCCGGAACGATGGCCACGTCGACACCGGCCGCCCGCACCGCATCGACAAAGGCGAAGTAGGCATCGGGGTTGTAGAAAAACTGGGTGATTGCCGCGTTCGCGCCGGCGTTGACCTTGCGCACGAATGCCTGGAGATCGGCCTCCGGCGATTTTGCCTGCGGATGGCACTCCGGATAGCAGGCCACTTCGATATGAAACCGGTCGCCAGTTTCCGCGCGGATGAACTCGACCAGTTCGTTGGCGTAGCGAAATTCGCCGGCGTCGCCCATCCCTGACGGCATATCGCCGCGCAGCGCGACCAGCCGGCCGATGCCTGCATCGCGGTACGATTTCAGCAGTTCGCGGATCGAATCGTGCGTCGATCCGATGCACGAGAGATGCGGCGCCACCGACAGGCCTTCGCGCTGAATCTCCAGAACGGTCGAGACGGTCTTTTCACGCGTCGAGCCGCCCGCGCCATGGGTCACCGAAAAAAATGCAGGGCCCAGTTGCGCCAGTTGCGCGCGGACCGCCCGCAGCTTCTCCACCCCTTCCTGCGTGTTGGGAGGGAAGAACTCAATGCTGAACAAGCGTTGGGCGCTCATCGCCTACTCCACCTTGCCGTCGATGTAGGGTTTGAGCGCCGCAAACAGCGTTCGATTGACCGGCGCCACCGAGCCGCGCGCGCCATACATCCGCGCTACCGCGCCGCACAGCCACGGCGCCTCGAGCCGGTTGCCGGCGACGAGATCATTTTGCATCGACGAGCGCATCCCGTCGGAGAGCGTATCCAGGAATTCCATTTGCGCGGCGACAAAACCTGCGGGCAACGCCACGCCATTCGCGTGGGCGAGCCGCAGCGTCTCGAACATCGAGGCTTCCATCGTCGCCCGCAGATCCGGATCGGTGCGCACGACGCCGACCGCCCGGCGCGATACCGCGGTCACACCGGACAGCGCATTCAGGAACACAAACTTTTCCCACAGCGTGCGCCGGATATCCAGCGTAATGTCGGCATCCACACCAGCGGCCTTGCACGCCATGTTGAATGCTTCGAGGACCGGGCGCTGCGACTCCATCATCGGACCGAACCGCAGCTTGGCCATCTTGCCGGTGGTCGCGATCGCGCCCGGTTCGCGAATGGTCACCGCGATATAGGCGACCCCACCGGCAATACGCTCGCGTGGAATCGACTCTGCGAGCAGATCGACCGCCTCGACCCCATTCTGAAATGGGATCACGACCGTGTTCGCGCCGACGCTGGGCGCGATATCGCGTCCCGTCTGCTCCAAGTCCCACAACTTCACTGTGACCAGCACCACGTCCGCGGTGTGCAGTTGCGACGGATCATCGGTGGCGTCCGGTTGCGCCAGGTGTACGGCGCCGAAATCGCTCTCTATGCGCAGCCCATTGGCGCGCATCGCTGCCAGGTGCCGGCCGCGTGCAAGAAACTGCACTTCGTTGCCGGCCACCGCCAGGCGGCCCCCGAAATAGCCGCCGACTCCGCCGGCGCCAATCACTGCAATACGCATGAATGCTCCCGATCAATGTACCTGCGTTCCATCACACCTGCCCCGGCGCCACCACCATCCGCCGTGAATAAGACATTCTGCGTAGGGTAGGTCGAGCGAAACGACACCCATCCAACATTTAGCTCCCTCTCCCCGCGAGCGGGGCAAGGGAGCTAAATATCAGTACCGGTAGTGCTCCGCCTTGTACGGGCCTTCCTTCGCCACGCCGATGTAGTGCGCCTGTTCGTCGGTGAGCTCGGTCAGCATCGCGCCCAGCTTGGTCAACTGCAGGCGCGCGACTTTTTCGTCCAGATGCTTGGGCAACACGTAAACCTTGCCCTTTTCGTAGTAGTCGAGATGGGTCCAGAGTTCAATCTGCGCAATGGTCTGGTTGGCGAACGACGAACTCATCACGTAGCTGGGGTGGCCGGTGCCGCACCCGAGATTCACCAGCCGGCCTTCGGCCAACAGGATGATGCGCTTGCCCGGCTTGCCGTCCACCGGCGGAAAGATGATGTGGTCGACCTGCGGTTTGATGTTTTCCCATTGATACCGCTTCAGGCTGGCGATGTCGATCTCGTTGTCGAAGTGGCC
>PLYG01000102.1 GCA_003153335.1 Betaproteobacteria bacterium
CGGCGAGGTAGAGCTTGCCGCCGAGCTCTTCCGGGTAATACGATTTCTTGTACCGGTCCGGGTCGCCCCAGATGGTCCGTATCATCGCCGGCCACGGCCGCTTGACGACCAGCAAGCCGCCCTGCCCGTCAGGCACGTCGTGCCCCGTCTCGTCCACGATCGCCGCCATGATGCCCGGCAACGGCAGCGTGCAGGAACCCGGCACCAGGTCGATCGCGCCCGGCAGCGGCGTGATCATGTGCCCGCCGGTCTCGGTCTGCCAGAAGGTGTCGACAATCGGGCACCGGCTTTTGCCCACGACGGTGTAGTACCACATCCAGGCTTCGGGATTGATCGGCTCGCCGACCGTTCCCAGCAAGCGCAACGACGACAAATCATATTTCGCGGGCAGGTCGGCCCCCGCCTTGATCAGCGAGCGTATCGCGGTCGGCGCCGTGTAGAACGTGGTGACTTTGTGATCCTGAATCGTTTTCCAGAAGCGTCCCGCGTCGGGATACGTCGGCACCCCTTCGAACACCACTTCGGTAGCGCCGACTGCCAGCGGACCGTAGGCGATGTACGTGTGGCCGGTGACCCAGCCGATGTCGGCAGTGCACCAGAACACATCGGCGGGCTTGTAATCGAATGCCCACTTCATGGTCACCATCGCTTGCAGCAGGAACCCCCCGGTGGAATGCTGGACACCTTTGGGTTTGCCGGTGGAGCCCGAGGTATAGAGGATGAACAGCGGGTGTTCCGCGCCGACCCATTCGGGTTCACAATGCTCTGGCTGGTTCGCGACCAGATCGTTCATCCAGACGTCGCGCCCGGTGGTCATCGGTACCGGATTGCCGGTGCGGCAGTACACAATGACATTGCGTATACCCTCGCATCCTCCCATCGCCAGCGCCTCGTCGATGACGGGCTTGAGCGGAATATTCTTGCCGCCGCGGCACTGTTCGTCGGCGGTGATCACCATCGTCGCGCCGGCGTCGACGATGCGCTCCTGCACGCTCTTGGCCGAAAAGCCGCCAAAGACCACCGAATGGGTGGCGCCGATCCGCGCGCACGCCTGCATCGCGGCCACGGCCTCGACGCTCATCGGCATATAGAGCAGGACCCGGTCGCCCTTTTTCACGCCCAGCGACTTCAGGCCGTTGGCCAGCTTGCAGACGCGCGTGTAGAGTTCCCGGTAAGTGACCTTCGTGACACGGCCGTCGTCCGCCTCGAAGATCAGCGCGACCTTGTCCGGCTGCGTCTGCAGATGCCGGTCCAGGCAATTGTAGGAGACGTTCAGCGTGCCGTCGGCGAACCACTTGTAGAACGGCGCGTTGGATTCGTCCAGCGTCTGGGTGAACGGCGTTTTCCACAACACGTTGCTGCGCGCCTGCGCGGCCCAGAAGCCGGCGTAGTCGCGTTCCGCCTCGGCGCACATGGCGTCATACGCGGCACGGCCCGATATGTTGGCCTTGGCGACGAATTCAGCGGACGGCGGAAAGACGCGACGTTCGTTGGAAACGGATTCGATGCTGGAAGACATGCTCACTCCTCGATGATTGTTTTTTGATGTGGCGCGCGTACCACATCATGACTCTAACAACTTAGCCCAAGGGGTGCAATCGGGCCGAACCTTCCCGGGCCCGCTCATCGGCACCCGGCCTGCCGCGCAGGTTGCCGCAGCGGCAGGCCGCGAAGAAAAGGCGCAATACCTTATTATATGAGACGCAAGACATCGTCAAGCGCGCCGCGCAACGATGCGTGAAATGCTTGCCGGGAAACGGCCAACCACGTGGAAACCGGGTGTTAGAATCGTCCGCTGGTCATCCTGCGCACAAAAGAACATGGAATATCCACTCAAGAAGCTGCGGCCGCTCCCTGCGCTGAGCTTTGATTGCTATCACGTTCGCCACCCGTTTGATGGAGAATAATTCCCCCTCGACACCCCCGGCAAAGCACGGCAGCCCGGACACTGGACATTGACCGACATGACCATCATCAAGCAGGATGACCTGATCGAGAGCGTCGCCGCGGCGCTGCAGTACATCAGCTTTTACCACCCGGCGGACTTTATCTTGCATCTGGCACGCGCCTACGAGGCCGAACAAGGTCCCGCCGCCAAGGATGCCATCGCGCAAATCCTCACCAACAGCAAGATGTGCGCCGAGGGCCGGCGACCGATCTGCCAGGATACCGGCATCGTCAACGTGTTCCTGAAAATCGGCATGGACGTGCGCTTCGAGGGCTTCACCGGCTCCATTGTCGACGCGGTCAACGAGGGGGTGCGCCGCGGCTATCTCGATCCCGACAACAAGCTGCGCGCTTCCATCGTTGCCGACCCGCAATTCGCGCGCAAGAACACCCAGGACAACACGCCGGCGGTCGTGCACATGGAAGTCGTCCCGGGGAACGCGCTGGAGGTGCAGGTCGCAGCCAAGGGCGGCGGCTCGGAAAACAAGTCCAAGTTCGCGATGTTGAATCCCGCGGATTCGCTCGTCGACTGGGTGCTCAAGACCGTTCCAACCATGGGTGCGGGCTGGTGTCCGCCCGGAATGCTGGGCATAGGCATCGGCGGGACGGCGGAAAAGGCGATGCTGATGGCCAAGGAGGCGCTGATGGAGGACATCGACATGGTCGATCTGCTCCAGCGCGGCCCCGCCAACAAGACCGAGGAGCTGCGGGTCGAGCTCTACGAAAAGGTCAACGCCCTAGGTATCGGCGCGCAAGGTCTGGGCGGGCTGACGACGGTGCTCGACGTCAAGATCCGGATGTACCCCACGCACGCCGCGTCCAAGCCGGTGGCGATGATTCCCAATTGCGCGGCGACCCGCCACGCCCATTTTGTCCTCGACGGCTCGGGGCCGGCCTATCTCGAGCCGCCGCCGCCGCTCGATCTGTGGCCCGATGTCCACTGGCAGCCCGATTACAACAAGAGCAAAAAGGTCAATCTCGACGCGCTGACCCGGGACGAGGTTGCAAGCTGGAAGCCTGGTGACACGCTGCTGCTCTCGGGCAAGATGCTTACCGGCCGCGACGCCGCGCACCAGCGCATCCAGGAAATGCTGGCCAAGGGCGAAAAGCTGCCCGTAGCCTTTACCAACCGGGTGATCTACTACGTCGGACCAGTCGATCCGGTGCGCGGCGAGGTAGTGGGTCCCGCCGGCCCGACCACGGCCACGCGAATGGACCAGTTCACCGAAATGATGCTGGCGCAAACCGGGCTGCTTGCCATGATCGGCAAGGCCGAGCGTGGGCCGGTCGCGATCGCGGCCATAAAGAAACATCGGTCTGCCTACCTGATGGCGGTGGGCGGCGCTGCCTATCTGGTCGCCAAGGCGATCAAGGGCGCGCAAGTCGTCGGCTTTGCCGATCTGGGAATGGAGGCGATTTACGAGTTAGACGTCAGGGACATGCCGGTCACGGTGGCCGTCGATGCGAGCGGCACTTCGGTGCACGAGACCGGCCCCCGCGAATGGCAGGCACGGATCGGCAAGATCCCGGTGGCGGCCGCCTGACCAACCCGCATGCCCGGTGCGGCATGCACATCACGGAGTGACCTGTGTACAGCGTCACCACAATGCGATCGGACAAACCACATCTTTCGCGCCATGCCGTCGTGGTGGGTCGCGGCATGCGGGTGCGCGCACGGCCCGATCTCGTCGGCATGGTCAGCATGGTGTTCGACTGATGACCAGGAACTGGCCCCGCCTCGGTCTGCGCGCCAAACTCAATCTGCTGACCATCGTGCTGATCGTTGCCACGGCGGCCGGGATTGCCGCGTATCTGGTGCGGCAGGAACTGCACGATGCACGCGCCAAGCTCGAGACCGAGGGGGTAGCCATTCTCTCGCTACTCTCGGAAGCAGGCGAGCTGCCGATCTATACCGCGAACCGCCCCCAGCTCAGCCAGGTTCTCGACACCCTGTCGCTGAACCGGGACATTGCGTACGCGGTGGCGCTGGACGCACAGCGTATAGAACTGGCGCGCCGGCTGTTTTCGGTCAAGGAATTGCCGGGATTGCCGGACTACCCGGAGGAGACACAGATCGGCCGCATTCAGAGCACCTACGTGACGGCCGACGGCAAGCGCATTCTTGAACTGTTTGCGCCGATCCTGGGCAACCGCAGCGATGCGGACGAAACCAAATCCGAAACCATAGGCTTTGTGCGCCTGGGCCTGTCGCAGGAACAGGTCGACGAGCGGGCGAGCGCCTACCTGACCAGCGCGCTGCTGGTCAGCGGCTTTGTCGTCCTGATCGGCATCGCCCTGAGCCTGCTTCTGACGCGCCGCATGCTCGCCCCCGTCCGGAACCTGACCGAGGCGGCCGAGGCCGTCGGACGGGGCGACCTGCGGGTGCGCGTGCCGGAGACCCGAAGCAGCGAGTTCGCGGTGCTCACCGATACCTTCAATCAGATGACGGCGCGCCTCGCCGCCTCCCAGGCATCGGTCGAGGATTACCAGCACACGCTGGAAGAAAAGGTCGAGCAGCGCACCCGCGAGCTGCAGACCGCCACGGCGCGCGCCTACAAGCTGGCGCAGCAGGACATTCTCACCGGGCTGCCCAACCGGGTGCTGCTGAATCAGCGCCTGCAGCAGATCCTGGCGCTCGCCAAGCGTGAACATCAGCAGGTGGCGGTGTTGTTCCTCGACTTCGATCATTTCAAGCGGATCAACGACACGCTGGGGCACGACACCGGCGACCAGTTGCTGCAACAGGTCGCCCAGCGCCTGTCGGCAACCATACGCGAGTCCGACTTGGTTGCGCGCCTGGGCGGCGACGAGTTCGTGCTGGTGCTCACCGGCCTGAACATGGCGCAAAGCGCGCACGAACTGCTGCAACTGGTCGAGCGCGTGCGCGGCGCCTTCGGCACGCCGTTTTCGGTCAATGGCCAGGATCTGTCGCTGACGGTTTCCATCGGCGTGAGCATGTTCCCCGATGATGCGATCGACGCGCCCAACCTGATCAAGCAGGCGGATACGGCGATGTATGCGGCAAAGGAGCAGGGGCGCAATGCCTACCGGTTCTTTACCGCCGACATGAACGCGCGGATCCAGGCCCGGGTGCAGCTCGAAAATGCGCTGCGGCGCGCGTTGGCCAACCAGGAGTTCTACCTCGTCTACCAGCCCCAGATCGACCTGGCGACGGGACTGCCGGTCGGCGTCGAGGCCCTGGTGCGCTGGCGGAATCTGGACCACGGCGAAATCCAGCCAAACGAGTTCATCACGGTCGCCGAAGAATCGGGCCTCATTCACCCGATCGGCGCCTGGGTGCTGGAGACGGCGTGCCGCCAGGGCCGCGAATGGGCCGACCAGGACATGCTGCTGCGAATCAGCGTCAACGTGTCGGTCCGCCAGCTGGAACAGGACACGTGGCTCGATGTCGTGCGGAATGCGCTCAAGGTTACGCGCCTGGCGCCCAGCTACCTGGATCTGGAGATTACCGAGTCGGTGATCATTTCCAACGCCGACAAGGCGGTGGCCACGCTCTCAAGCCTGAAGCAGATGGGCGTTACGCTGACCATGGATGACTTCGGCACCGGTTACTCCAGCCTCTACTACCTGACCCGGCTGCCGCTGAACAACATCAAGATCGATCAGAAGTTCATCCGCGGGCTGGATCACGATCGCAACGACGAGGCGATCACTCACGCGATCATCGCCCTCGCGCATGGCCTGGGTATGCGGGTCATCGCCGAAGGCGTAGAAACGCCGTCGCAGTTCCGCTTCCTGCAAAAGCAGGGCTGCGAAGAAGCCCAGGGGTTCTACATCGGCCGGCCGATGACGGCAGCGGCGCTGAAAGTCTGGTGGGAGCAGCGGACGGAGTACGCAATGCGCCTCCGGGGCAAAGGCGCGCTTGCCGGCGGCGTCGAGCCCCGCGAATCGTAATCCGCGCGGACCATCGTACGGCGTGCGTAACTACTTCGCGCCGGCGCCTGCCTTTTTGCGCAGGTATTGCAGCCAATCCACAAAGGGCAGCGCGTTCGCTTGCCAGAGGCCGGTGACGCGCTCACCCGAGCTCAATCCGGTTGCGGGCACATCGCCGCGTTGCGGGACGGCATAGGTTCCGAACAGAATGTCGTAAATCGGAAAAATCGCCGCGAAATTCCGGTCCTTGTGCTCGACGCGCACCGAGTGATGCAGCCGATGCAGTTGCGGGGAACAGAGAACCCGGTTGAAGGGACCGAAGTGCAGATTCAGATTGGTGTGAATGTAAAAACCCCAGAAACTCAGGGCGAACGCCAGTCCCGCCGAAAATGCAGGCGTGAGGTCGAACAGTATCGCCATCGGCAGCGTCATGAAAAATACCCGCAGCGGATCTTCCAGCCAGTGGTGGCGCAGCGACGTGGTGACGTTGAGCGACTCGTCGCTGTGGTGCAGCTTGTGTTGCGGCCACAACCAGAGAAACTCGTGCTGGGCGCGATGAAACCAGTAGTAGGCAAAATCGAAGATCAACAGGTGGACCAGCCCGCGCAGATCCGCGCCAACGTAGGAATTCACGGGAATCAGGCCGAACATCTGCGGGTAATGCGTGCGCAACTGCCCGACCACGAGCGCCGCCGTTGGCGGCAGCAACAACGCCGTCCCGAGCACGTAAAAGGGCAGATACAGCACGTTGAGCCGGATGTCCCGCAACGGCTGGTCGCGCTGGGCCGGAAGCAGGCGTTCGAAGAACAGGAAGAACGCGTAGTAACCCAGGGTTTGCAGCAAGGTCAGGCCCACGCCGCGCGCAAACTCCAGCAGTTGCGATTCGCCGGCGCTCATCGGTAAACACTACGCATCAACTCACCTCCAGGTCAGCGGCCGTATCGACATCCCGCAGCACGCCCGGGTCGTCGACATCGGTCCAGCGGATGGCGGTCGCGTGCGCGATCACCTCGCGGGCGCCCTCGTCGTTGCCGAGCACGGTCAACGCCGGACGATGCACCCGGCCGAATCCGACCGGATGGCCGCGCTTGCCCTGATGGCGCGGGACCACGAGTTGTTCGCCGCGCCGCAGTTCGGCCGCGACTGCCTCGAACGTGTCGGGCCGGATCCACGGCATGTCGGCCAGCGCGATCATCACCGCATCTGCGTCGCCCGCCGCACGCACACCATGCGCGAGGCTCGCGCCCATGCCCACCTGCGCATCGGGGCAGACCGTCACCCGCGCGCCAGCGGCCGCGAGTTCCTGTGCGAGTTCATCGTCCCCGGGACGCACCACCGCAATGACTTCGGGCACGGCGGCAGCCAGGTTGGCGCAGGCGCGGCGCCCTACCGTCGTGCCGTCTGCCAATTTCGCCAACAGCTTGCCGCCACCGAAGCGTGTGGCTGCGCCGGCCGCGAGCAGGATTCCCACAATGCGCAAAGTGGGCCTAGCAGTCTGTTGAAAAGCGTAGCGAAGATGGCCATATGCTAGGCCTCAGTTGGCAAATGAGGCGCACAGAAACCGCAGCGTACAAAGGCGTACGTGAGGATTTCGAGCACCGTCTCATTTGGCAAATGAGGCCGCAGATGGCCAGCAGTAGCTTTTCAACAGGCTGCTAGTCCGACAGATAACGGAACTTGCCGTCCCTGACGGTGATCAGCACACGGGCGCGCTTGTCCATCCCGTTGTGATTGGTCGGCGTCATGTTGAATACGCCCTGGCAGCCGATGACATTCCCGGCGTTTTCGAGCGCATCGCGCAGCGCGACCCGAAATGCCTCGGTTCCCGGTTTGGCCCTCTTCAGCGCATCGGGGATCGCATGCTGCAGGATCAGCCCCGAGTCGTACGTGTTGGCGCCGAACGTCGCGGGACGCGTACCGTAGAGTTTTTCATAGGCTTGGATATAGCGCAGCGACACCGCCTTGATCGGATTGCTGTCGGGGATTTCGTCGATCACCAGCATCGGCCCGGCAGCGAGTATCGTGCCCTCGACCTTGGCGCCGCCCAGCCGGATGAAGTCGTCGGTCGCGATGCCGTGCGTTTGATAGATCACGCCGCGAAAGCCCTGATCGCGCAGCGTGGTTTGCGGCAGCACGCCAGGCCCGCCGACGCCGGCGACCAGCACGGCGTCCGGTTTTGCCGCAAGCAGCTTCAGCGTCTGCCCGGTCACGCTCTGGTCCTGGCGCACATAACGCTCGCTGGCGACAATGCTCACGCCGGCCTTGGCGGCCTGCTCGGAGAACACCTTGTACCAGTTCTCGCCGTACGGATCGTTGAAACCGATAAAGCCGACCGTTTTCACATTGCTTTTCACCATGTGGCCCAGCAGCGCTTCGGCGATCAGGTCGTCGTTCTGCGTGGTCTTGAACACCCAGCGGCGATTGGCATCCAGCGGCTCGACCACCGATTGCGTGCCGACAGTGGCCATCAGCGGCACCTTCGCCTCGGCGATCACCGGGAGAATCGCCAGCGCGTTGGGGGTGGTCGACGGGCCGATCAACGCGTCGATGTTGTTGTCCTGGATCAGCTTTTTGGCGTTCTGCACCGCGCGCGTCGTGTCGCCGCCATCATCGAGCTGGATGTACTCGATGGTCGTGTCGCCGATTTTCGCCGGCAGCAGCGCGCCGGTATTCTTTTGCGGAATCCCGATGGCCGACGTCGGCCCGGTCGCCGATACCATCAGGCCGATCTTGATCTGCGCCTGCGCGGCAGGCACCGCCAACAGCGATGCTGCCAGCAGTCCTCGAAGCAATTGGCGAAACATGTTTTCTCCTTGCTGAAAAAATAGTGGCGAGCTATTTCCCGCTCGCCTCCCGGTCTTCGATCGGCGCCGGCTTCTGCACCTTGCCCAGCGCGTT
>PLYG01000525.1 GCA_003153335.1 Betaproteobacteria bacterium
CTTTCTGTTTCTGAATCACCATGGTCCACAAAACTTTGCACTCCATAACGATGGTCTTCCGTTCGGCCCGCATCCGCATCGCGGCTTTGAAACGCTGACCTTCATCCTGGAAGGTGCGCTTGCCCATCGCGACACGGCCGGTCATGAGAGCATCATCAATGCCGGCGGCGAGCAGTGGATGAGCGCGGGCAGCGGACTCATTCACGAGGAGATCTCGCCTCAGAACTTCAAGCGCGACCGCGGCCCGCTCGAGATCCTACAGCTGTGGGTCAATCTTCCCGCCCGCCTCACGATGACGCCGCCGCGTTATCTCGGGCTGCAGCGGGACCAGATTGCGACGTTCCGCGCCGCGGACGGACACTCCAATGTCAATCTCATCACCGGCAATTTGCAGGGAAAAGAGGGTCCAGTGCACTCGCTAACCGGCGTATTCATGGCGACATGGGATGCGCAGCCTGGAGGACCCGTGCGCTTCGACGGACTCGCCGGTCGCGACGTATTCCCATACGTAGTACGCGGCGAAGTGATCGTCGCAGGAACCGTGGTCGCCGCATTTAACCTTGCTGCACTTGGTGAAGGAGATGCGATCGAAATCGAAGCGACGACGCAGGCCACCGTCCTTTTTGGTCACGCTGATGCGCTCAACGAGCCGGTCGTTTCCCACGGACCCTTTGTCGTGACATCGGCGGATGAGATCCGGCAGGCTTACGCCGACTACGGCGCCGGTCGTTTCAACATTCCGAGCTGAGATGCGCGCCGCGGTGTCCGGATGGCGTTGCGCGCACCGCCCAAAAATTCGTTAGCCCGTCAGCCGCGACACTGTATTCGGCAAGAGGACGTTAAATGAAAGTAGGATTTATTGGACTTGGACGTATGGGAGCGCCGATCGCTGCCAATCTTGTACACGCTCGGCACGATGTCGCCGTTTGGAACCGGTCGGGTGAGAAAGCCCGTCCCCTGGTCGAGGCCGGCGCAATTCTCGTAGCAAGTCCGAGGCAAGCTGCCGCCGGCCGAGACGTCGTCCTCACTATGCTCGCTGACGATGCGGCCTTGGACGCCGTGCTGTCCGGAGAGGAAGGCATTCTCGTCGGTTTAAAGGCGGGTGCGCTGCATATCTCGATGAGCACGATCGCCGTGGTCACGGCCGAGAGCGCTGCAGCGCGTCATGCCGAGCGCGGACAGTCCTTTCTGTCGGCGCCCGTCTTCGGTCGACCGGACGCAGCTTCCGCTGCCAAGCTGTTTGTGGTCGCAGGGGGCGATCCAGCGCATGTGCAGCTCGCAACACCCCTTTTCGATGCAATAAGTCAGAAAGTGTTCCACGTCAGCGAGAAGCCGTCGGCCGCCAATCTTGTGAAACTGTGCGGCAATTTCATGATTCTGTCGGCGATCGAAGCGCTGGGCGAGGCTATGACGCTCGCCGAGAAGGGTGGCGTTCCAAAAGCAAAGTTACTGGAGGTATTGACCGGCACGCTGTTCGATGCGCCGGTATTTCGAAATTACGGCGCAATTCTCGTCGAGGAAGCATTCCGGCCGGCCGGCTTCGCCGCACCGCTGGGTCTGAAGGACATGCGCCTCGTGAGCCAGGCGGCAGAGGCTGGGCACGTACCGATGCCACTACTTAGCCTATTGCGCGATCATTTGCTTCAGACCATTGCCAAGGAAGGTGAGAACATCGACTGGTCTGGCATCGCTCGTACCATCGCAAAGAACGCGGGCCTCTAGAGCACGCGGCTCTGTATTGGATCGGGCCGCGCATATTTTCACGGCTCTTTGCATGCGGCAGAAGGCGCGCTGCAAGACCAATTGCATAGGCTGGCACTGGCAAACGATGCGTCGAGCAATTAGACATTCTAGGGAGCGCATTGGGCGCATCGTTCGCGGGATTCAGAGTTTCCCATATGAGTGACATTTTTCCGGCGATCTTCTTTGGCCACGGCAATCCGATGAATGCGCTGCAGACTAACCTCTACACCGACGCATGGCGGCGCATTGGCACCTGCATGCCGAAACCCCGTGCGATCCTCGCCATCTCGGCCCATTGGAGCGTGCCGATAACCGCCGTGACCGTCAGCACAGCGCCCCGTACGATTCACGATTTTGGTGGATTCCCGCCTGAACTGTATCAAGTGCAATACCCGGCACCCGGGGACCCGGCCCTCGCCGCGCGAGTGCACCAGATGCTGGCGCCATTGCCGGTAGCGTTTGATGACTCGTGGGGACTCGATCACGGCACGTGGTCGGTGCTGAAGCATGCCTACCCTCACGCCGACGTTCCTGTCGTCCAGCTTAGTATGAACGACGCACAGCCGGCGGCCGCGCATTTCGAGATCGGTCAACGAATCGCGGGGTTGCGCAGTGAGGGCGTCCTTATCATGGGAAGCGGCAACCTCGTTCACAACCTGCATACGTACGCATGGGGCCGCCATATGCCTGAGCCCTACGACTGGGCGACTCGATTCGAAAACACCGCAAGGAATCTGATGATCGCCCGAGATCACGCGACGCTAATTGACTACGAGAGCCTCGGACGGGACGCGATGCTTTCCATTCCGACTCCCGAGCACTACCTGCCCCTGCTGTACGTGCTCGGCACACGACAGCCGAGCGATGCACTGACGTTTCCGGTTGAAGGGGTCGACGGCGGATCCATATCGATGCTGAGCGTGCAAATAGGCGCCCAGTAGCCCTCCGTGAGCGCGCGCTGACGTGTACGACGATCCACGGCTTGGTGACAAGGCGCCTTTCATCACCGGCGAGATAATTGGCGTCGACGGCGGCAAGATGGCCTAACACTTCTCGGCACCGAAAGCTGCTGCGGTGCGTGGAACGCGCGCACTCGGCCTAAAGGCCGAGTTGCGACTCGACGTCACTCTTGTTTCAGCCGGCTTGTCTGCTTGCCTGCCTAGCCCAGATCACGAACGCCGGGATTGCAGCGCCAGCCCCACTCCAAATGCAAGGAACAGTCCGCCTGTAAGGCGATCCATTGATTGGACGACTGCGGGTCTACCGAGAAATCGCGTAAGCGGATGCGTAGCAGTGATCAGGCAAGCGAACCACACCAAGCCGAGGGTCGCGTGAATCGCTCCGAGCAGCAAGATGTACGGTGCAACCGAGGCGCCATCCGGTACAAACTGTGGAAGAAACGATACGTAGAATATGCCGACTTTCGGATTGAGCAGGTTGGTTAAAACGCCTCTGGCGAATGCCGCTCGCCCGCCGCGTGCACTGTGCTCTGCAATGAGGACCGCGCGCCGCGGATAGCGCAGCATTTTATATCCAATCCAAACCAAGTAAGCCGCCCCGATCCAGCGCAGTACGGCGTATGCGAACTCCGATGCCGCAAGCAGCGCCCCGAGACCCAAAGCAACCGCTGTCGCCCAGCCGAAACAACCGATTGCGATCCCCAAACTAGCGACTGCAGCGCGACGCGGACCCTCCGTTGCTGCCGTTCTCAGCACCAGAGCCATGTCCAGACCCGGCGCGACGGTCAGGAGACTCGCTGCCGCCGTGAACGCAACCAGAGACGTCGTGACCGATTCCATCACTTACCACTGTAGCTAAAACCCGGACATCCGCCCGAAAACGGACATGCCCCTAGGAAGCGTTTGCCGGCAATTGAGCCGGGTCGACGCGTGGCACTCCGCGGCGGATGTCCGCCGAAAATGTGTTGCTACCATCAGACCGCTTCGCACGCTCAGTAACGCGCCCGAATGCGCGCAGTTCTTTGAGCGTATAGCGCGCATCAAGGCCGCCGACGCCGTAAATGTACTCAGGAAGATAGCCCGAGAAAAGCAGGCGATAGTCCATTGGCAGGTAGCCGACGATGTGCTTAACCATATGGTAGACGAGTGTCGTGCAGTTCACGGTTACGGTGTTGTAGAAGCACGGTGTGCGCACGAGACTATTCGCCTGCGCGACATAGGCCAGAAACAGCGAACGCATGGCCGAAACCGGGATGCGGATGCGATACAGATAATCGTCCTCGGCGCGCACATTGGTGCGAACGCAGATCACATCGCGTTCGTCCGCCGCGACGATGCTGAGCTCGAATTCCTTGAAGAATCCGCCGATCTCTGAAAACCCTTCGCTCTTCTCAGGACGAATCTCCACCGAGAACACGACGTGATTACCGTCGCTGAAGCCGAATGAGATCAAAACATGCGCGATTGCCTGTCCCGACCAGTACGACAGGATCATGTCGACCGAGTCGAGCCGATCAAGGTCATAGCTGCGCGTTTCCCAGCGCTGGGTGTAGTCGGTATTGCTGCGCCAGTCGAAATTACGCACGTTCTGCAGAGTGACTCGATTACCTTCGACCGCGCCCGTGGTCATGTTTGCGACGTCATCGGCCCAGACCCGATTGTTTGACGGCATGAGGCTCTGCCACCAGAGGAGCAAGCCCCCGAACGCCGCAGCGAAACCGAGTATCCCGAGCGCGACTCGATCCTGCCAGAGCGCGAACAGCATGGCGATACTGAAGGCCACCCACAAGGCCACGCTCAGACCTTTCAGCGCGCGTCCGCCCGGCACCTGATACCAGAGAGCGAAACAGCCCCAGAGTGCAAGCAGCGACACGATAAGCATCGCGAGCAGCGTTGCCGCGAGGCTTGCCAGGGATACAGCGCTCTTACTCATGCATCGCGATTCACGTCTGGTTCATTTCCCGGCTGGCGCGGCGACGTCACGTTTTTTCGGGCGATCCTTTACATGCAACGCTTCGTCCTCGATCAGCTCCTTGTGCACGTACAGGAAGCGGACCGTTTCGTATTCGAACGGGGAGCCCGTAGAGTAGTAGCGGAAACTGGTGTTCGAGCGCTGATCGACCGCATCGACGCCGCCGAGTGCCCAGGTCTTGTTGCCGCGATACAAGTCGGCCACGTCGATCCCGTAAACGATACCGAAATCTCCAAGCAGGCCGACACTGTCACGAAGCGTTGCTGGCCCGAGAAGCGGTATGACGAAGTACGGCCCCGGATGCATGCCCCACTTGGACAAGGTGGTGCCGAAACCAGTCAACTCACTTTCAAGATTGAACCTCTTGGCAACATCGAACAGACCGCCAATGCCTAACGTGCTGTTGATCAGGAATCTCCCGAGACTGTGTGCGCCACGTCCAAGACGCAGCTGTGCCGCGTAATTGACTACGCTGTCGACTTCGGACAGGTTTTCGAAAAAGTTGTGCACGCCGGAGCGAATCCGCGCCGGCACGCGGCGATATCCGTTTGCGACCGGCAGGAATACCGCCTCGTCAAAGCGCGCATTAAAGCGATACGTGAAGCGGTTCACGCGCTCCCACGGATCATAGGTATACATGGACGGCGCATCGGCCGCCGTTAGCGGCGGCGCCGCGCTGGACCCGTCTTGGTTGACTGCTCGCTGCGATGCGTCCGTCTGGGCCGCCGCGAGCACAGCGGCAGCTTGGATCGCCGCAGCGTTGTCAGCGGCAGGCGTCTCGGGTGGTAGGCCGCGCATGGAAAAGCTCTGCGAAGCGCAACCGCCCGACGCCAAGGCGGCCATACCCATGAAGAGTGCGGCTCTCATCTAGTTGCGGAGTTCTGCCAACGTCCGGCCAGCATGTCGAGCATGTCGGAGATTTGGCGGCGCTCGCCGACATTGCCGAGGTGCCCACCGTGGTCGTAGACCGCGATGCGCTCGCCCAGCGTCGCTCTCAGCCACGCAAGCTCAGGCTTGTCCAGAATGAGATCATCGCTATTGGTCTGCGCATAGTAATCAGGATTGCTGCGCAAAGCGTCGCTGATGATGTCGAGTCGGTTGTCGGCCCGTAGTGATTCCGGCGTTGAATCGGGCCGGCGGGCCAAGTAGTAAGGCGCGAATACCTTGGCGAAATATTCCGAAAATGGCTTGCCGCGTAGGATACGCGCGGTTTCTTCGAGTGAATCTCCGCGGCGTGGCGGAGATCTTGGATTAACGACAACACCGCTACCGGCGTACAGGTCTCCGGCAAAGAACATGTCCACCAAGGCGGTGCGGAAAGTTAGCGCAATGGCTGCAGAAAAATCTGCATCGGTCTTGAGGACGGCGGCAGCGGCAGAAAGCAGGTCGCTTTCATCGATGCGTACCTTGTCCGAATTGCGGTATAGGTTTGCAAGTCTCGTATAGAGCCTTCGATAAAGATTTTCGACGCCGGCGTCCCCGGAGCCGATGTTGATGGCGAAGAGCTTGTCTAAGCGGGTGACCGATTCAAATAGGCTGACGGGCGGATTGATCATGACTGCACGATGGACTTTCAGCTTGCCCTCGGCCGCATCAATCGATTTGACGACAGCCGCATTGGCGCCGCCCAGGCTGTAACCGAGCACGTCGACGTCGGTGATCTGAATCTCGCGCGGCAGATGCGCGATGATCTGCTGCATCGCTGCGTAGAGGTCGCGACTGTCCTGGCGCAGGTCGGCGGCGACGCCTGTGCTCGAAGCCGCCACAATAAACCCCGGAAAAGTGGGCGATGGCATCGTCAAGACGTGATACCCGGCCCCGTACAGCGCTCCACGCAGCATCGAGATCTTTGTTGTGTTGCCGTCGCTGCCGAAGCCGGAGATGACTATGGCGAGTGGCGCAGGCTTCTCTTGTCCGGAAAACCACACGCGCAGCCTGCGGTCAAACCAGAACACCTCCGGCACCGCCCGCGTCCACGGTAAAGCGATGTTTATCTCTTGCAGCGGCACCGTCTCCGGCAACGGCGCGATCTCTTGCGGCGGAGTTCCGAACACGGTAGCCCGCAGCGCTGCAGAATCGGCAAGACCGGTGGCAGGTCCGATTGTCGGTGGCAGCGTATTGGGCTGCGCCGCAGCGAGCGCCGTTGCTCCAAAGAACAAACTACCGAGCGCGAGAAAGGTATGCGGCCACTTCATCCCGATTCCGGGGCGATTGGATGTGAGAGATTCGAGGCGGGGAATGCAGGAAGCCTGCACGCGCTGCTCATGACTTGCCGAATGCGCGCCAGTCGACTGAGACCAACATCGTGCTGCAGGACCGCCCTGCATCTCACCGTTCGTGCAGACTCATCACTAGTGGCTGGCATCTCTCAGAGATAGCTCAGCCCGCGACGCTCAACTAACAGAGTAGCTGTACGCACAGCCCCCAGCGTACCGCAAACGTACAGCGTCGACGGCGGATATATCTGCACTGCGGCACAGGACAAGATCCTTGCGCCTAATGCGCTTTCTGACAGCGCTGGGCGCGCATCGACTTAGACCGGGAAACCGGGTCACCTTTTGCGCCGATGCCTGCGATCTTTACGCTAGTACCTTGCCGCCCGAACCCTCAACCTGCGTTTCACCGGGCGTCACCATGCAAAGTGACGAACGAATCAAAAAGCGCATATTGAGCGGCGCTTCGAGCGAGAAACTGGCGCCACGTCCAGGCACAACGTCGACGGTCCAGCGAGTGTGCGCCCAGCGCCTGAACTGCTCACGATCCATCCAAAATTCACAGCCGGCGATCTCACCGACCTTTTCGTCGACGCTGCCCAGCTTGAATTCCCCTACCTGAAAGCACATCGGAGCGCTGCCATCGCAGCAGCCGCCGGACTGATGAAACATGAGCGGACCGTGCGTCTTCTTAAGTTGCTCGATGAGCTTACGCGCCGCATCCGTGACGCCGACGCGGCCTGGGTCCATGGTGATTACGTTACTCAAACGCCGTCACCATCTGTCCGTGCGCGTGAGCCGAACGGACGGATCGCGATTCGTCGCGATCCGTCCGCCGTTAGGTCTACTCTACGTCGCGGGTCCAAACTCAGAAGAAGCCTAGCGCCTTCTCGCTGTAGCTCACCAACATGTTCTTCGTCTGCTGATAGTGATCCAGCATCATGCGATGGTTTTCGCGCCCCACGCCGGATTGCTTATAGCCGCCGAACGCGGCGTGCGCCGGATACAAGTGATAGCAGTTGGTCCACACGCGGCCTGCCT
>PLYG01000401.1 GCA_003153335.1 Betaproteobacteria bacterium
AACCCGTAAAGCCGCGCCGGATTGTCCACCAGGATCTTGTTGCGCGTCGCGGGATCGGGCGCCCACACCGGCAGTTGGTTCAACAGACGTCCGTCATCGATCTGGAACAGCGGCGACACTTCGCCCAGCGGCCGCCCGGACGCCGAGTCCGGATGAGGCCAGTCCGTGCCCCAGACGATGCGGTCGGAATTTGCGGCAATCAGCGCTTTGGCGAGCGGCGCGGCGTCGGGGTAGTCCGGCGCAAGCTTGGATGCGCGATAGGCGCCCGAGATCTTGACGTAGGCCTTACCCGATCGGACCAGCTCAAGCAGGTCGGTGAAGCCGGGCTGCTGCGGACCGAGTGCGGCCTGGGCACCGGCAAAGTGATCGAACACGACGGGCACGGGCGAGGCGGCGATAAGGTCCTTGAGCGCGGTGATCATCGCCAGATTCGTGTACAACTGGATGTGCCATTCGCGTTGCTTGATGCGCTCGGCGGCCGCCTGGAACCGCTGGCGGCCGACTGCCGGATCGCTGGTGCCGCCCGTTGCAAGATTGAGCCGGATGCCGCGCATGCCGGCCTGCCCCATGGCGTCGAGCTCGCTCTCTGGCGTCTTATCGTCGATGACCGCGACACCACGTGCATCTTTGCCGCGTGCCTTCATGCCGTAGAGCGTGGCCGCGTTATCGGTGCCGTAGACGCTCGGCGTGACGATCACCACGCGTTGCATGTGCAGCGCCTTGTGCAGCGCCGCCATTTCTTCGGGCAGCGCCAGCTCCGGTGTATAAACGCGCCCCGAAAAGAATGGATATTTCGCCGGATCGCCGTGGATGTGCGTGTGGCAATCGCAGGCGCCGGCCGGCACCGCGAAGTCCACCGCCGTGGCCGGCTGGGCCGCCTTGGCAAAGCCCGTTCGGGAGTGCATCAATACTCCGGCCGCAACTGCTCCGACCAGTACTTCGCGTCGCGTCAACATGGGTTTCCTCCTTGTGAACGGGCCGGCGCCCGTGCTTCAAACGAAAAAAGTGGCCGTGCTCGCGTGGTTTTGAAAATGCCCGTGCCTGGCCTCTTTTCACAACGGATCGGTGGAAAAAATGGGAGCAAGC
Organism: Betaproteobacteria bacterium; assembly: GCA_003153335.1. Classification (GTDB taxonomy): domain Bacteria; phylum Pseudomonadota; class Gammaproteobacteria; order Burkholderiales; family Casimicrobiaceae; genus PALSA-1005. The sequence continues at coordinate 1,087 of PLYG01000401.1, forward strand.
GCCATCTGCTCGTGGACGGTCGTGGCGTCCCGCTCTCGATCATCGTGACCGGAGCAAATCGACATGATGTCAGCCAAATTGCCGCAGTCCTTGATGCCATCGTGGTGCAGCGTCCCGCGCCGCCTGAGCGACGCAGCAAGCACCTGTGTGCGGATGCCGGCTATACCGGCGGGCCAGCTCTTTCTATCATTGAAGAGCATGGCTACATTCCCCACGTCAAGGGCCGCGGACAGGAAGCCAAAGAGATTCGCCGTCATCCGACGAAGCGCGCCAGGAGGTGGATTGTGGAAGTCGCGCATAGCTGGTTCAATCGCTTTCGCAAGTTACTCGTGCGATACGGGAAGCCCGAATGCAGTTTCCTCGACCTTAACCATCTTGCAGCGGCGATCATCGCGTTCAGGAAGATGCCTTTAGCCATAGACATTATTTACGGATAAACTCTTACACTCCACAACTTGCCAAATCCGGCATGCCGCGCTATTCGAGATTCTTCGCCGGCGGGATGTCGCGCGCGTACTGCGGCGCGGCCAGAAACTGCTTCGCGTCGTAGGTCCAGAACTGGCTCACGTCCCTGAACGTCTCGACGATGGTGTTGACCAGTTGGCCGTCCTTGCGCTCGACCTTGCGGATGTATACGTTGAGGACCGGCTTGCCGTACTCGTCCAGCCGGATCGGCCCCATCGGGCCGTGGGTCAGGCGCACGCTGCGCAGCGCCTTCAGAAACGCCGCCTTGTCCTCGAATTTTCCGTTGACGTTGTTCATTGCTTCTTCAAGAAACAGGCCCGCAGTATAGGTGCCGGCGGTGTAGAAGCCCGGGGTCACCTTGTACTCGGCCTGGATCGCTTGCACGAATTTCTTGTTGTCGGGGGTGTCGATGCCGGCCGAATACCAGCTCGCCGAATAGACGCCGATCGCCTCATCGCCCATGTTCTTCAGCACGCCTTCGTCCACGCAGGTGGGGTTGCCGAGCACCGGCATCTTCAGCCGGTATTCGCTGTACTGGCGCAGGAAGCGCAGTCCGTTGGTGCCGGCGAAACCGGCATACACGGCGTCGACATTGGTCTTCAACTGGCCGACGTAGGTGCCGTATTCCGGCGCGTTTAGCGGCGACCAGAGCTTTTGCACGACCTTGCCACCGCTGTCCTCGAACACACGCTGGAAGCCGGCCGTGCCCTCGTGACCGTAGGTAAAGTCATCGGCGATGGTGGCGATGCGCTTGAAGCCGAGCTTCTTCGCGGCATAGTCGGCCAGCACGTGCGTCGGTTGCGCCGCGGTGCCCGCGGCGTGGATGACGTAGTCGCTCTTCTTCTGTTGCGCGAGGTCCACCTGCGCGGCGGACGTCGGGGTGATCAGCGGCACCTTGGCCTGCATGATGTAGTCGTCGATGGCCAGCGCCTCGAACGTCGCGAGCGGACCGATGATCACGTGCACCTTGTCGCGCTCGACCAGTTCCTGCGTCTTGGTCTTGGCGAGCGCCGGCTGGCCGCCGGTATCGGCGATGATCAGCTCGACCTTGCGCCCGGACAGCGTGAAATTGCGCTCCTTCAGGAACAGGTTGATGCCCTCCTCCATCTGCCTGCCGCCCGCGGCGAGCGGACCGGAGCGGATGGTAAGGAACCCGAGCCGCAGCGGCTCAGCTTGAGCGGCCGCCTCCTGCACGGGCAGCGCCAGGGCGCTTGCGATGGCAACCGCTGACAGCAGACGGCGTAACAGCATGGGAAGTCTCCTCTTGTTGAATTCGGGACGGCGGCGTGTTGTTTCGCGGCGCGCCGTTCGGGCCGGTACATTAGCACGCGCCGTTTCAGCCTGCAAAACACTTTCATTCAATCGCCAGGTAAATTGGCATTGACCGGGGTGACACAGTTGCGGATACTCGGCGTTGCGCGCTTGGATTTCCTATCCGTTTTGCTATCCGACTAGAAATGCAGCCCGTTCAGTAGTTCTGCACGAGGCTGGGGAAACGACGATATGAATTGTTTGACCTCCATACCCAATCTAGTCGGACCTCAATATTAAACCAGGCAGGAGTGCGAACCGTGGCCAAAGAATTAATTGCACGTCGTCCAACGCATCGCGAACTAGCGCTTTCATTTGAGAAGCGAACAAGATGTCCCGCCCCTTCAAGCAGCAAGATATACCACCGTGATACTTCGTCCCCAGTGAATGCCGTTGCAGAATTTTCTCCGATGGGCGGGGTTTTGATCGCTTACCCCAGCACGGTCACCCAGCCCCAGAATCAAATACAACTTTCACTGACCGGGCCTCGCGTTTTTGGCATTCCAAACGATTTGATCATCCGCATGCAGCAGGCGGACTCCAGGCAACCGGTGCATATATTTATCATGTGTGCCGATCTTGATCAACAATGCGTCGTGATCGATAGCCTGACTGCCACGGCCAAATCTGAAAACCTTCAGTTTGATCCCAAACTTATCCATTTCGTCCCATGGGACACCGACACCTACTGGACGCGTGATTACGGCCCGTGGTGGGTGCAGAACAAACATACAGATTATTTCGGTATCGCCAAGCACGTCTACACTACTTTGGGTGGAGGCTCGGTTGGCTTGGTGGAGGGAGCCGAGGGAGTTGACCCCAATGTAGGANNCCAGGGATTTTTCGGCCCAACGACGACTACGGCGCCGACAAATTTTCCGACTACCTCAATGCACCAATCCGCGTATGGAATGGCGCCACTTGGAATGCAACAAAAAAACTGCCGCCTATAGACGTCCATAACTGGTACTTCACCGGCCTGCTCGATGTTGGCGGCAACTATATGGTCACCGGAGACGGGATTATTGCATCTTCCTATCTGGTGGCTGCCCAGAACGAACTTCCCGTGCGAAAGGAGGCGCAGACAACGGATCCATGTTCCCACGTAATCGAGGAGCGCATGGAGTACATTCTGGAACAGTTAAATCGCTTTATGGGTATACATACGTACCACGTGCTGACTGATCCTTCCGGCACGTATATCGGCCATATCGACTGCTGGGGAAAATTTCTGGCACCCCGCAAATTTCTTATCGCCGAGTCCGAAGATGCGAAGGTAAACGATGCGTATAACCACATCGCGGAATCCTTCAAGAACGAAGGTTTTGAGGTTTACCGGATATTATGTCAGGACATTTTTATTCCGAATACAATGGGTTCCGCCTCAGCCGCGACAACGTCCGCCTATACCAACAGCCTCATTCTCAACGACCACGTATACGTCCCAATTGTAGGCGGGAAATTCAAGGACTACGACGAAAAAGCGCTCGCGGTCTATCGCGAAGCATTACCCGATTACACCATCGTGGGAATTATCGGGAAGCCAGAAAATCCATGGTATGGCACGGACGCCTTGCATTGCCGGACGCGTGGTATTCCGAGAATTGTAGTGAATAACTGGCTGAAGAGCCAGATGCTGAATGTAGATTGACAACCTCGATTGGCCGTCAATTACCCTCAAATCAAACGCGAACGAAAGTCTGTTCTGCAGGCAAACCACTGTCAATCAGAAAGGATCGCGATGGAAGGAGGCCGAGATTTATTCTCGGTCAATTGGCGAGTGCGACGCTGGCGTTCGTTCCAGCGTGTTGCCGCCGATGCCAAAACGCCGATTCCTGCCATCGCGTTTCTTGCCCGTACCAAAAGTCGAGATGTCCGAAATAGGCCGTCTCAATGCGGCGAAGTCCCCTGATGTACTCATCGAACGCGGCGACGTCGCCGCTCAACCTTCGATCACAGGCTTCAGCGGCGGCAAGTCCGGTGTACATGGCGTTAAACAGCCCTTGCGACGACAACGGATCAAAACTGATTGCGGCGTCACCCGCAGCGCACCAACGATCCCCCGCCACCGGTTCGAGCGTTGCCGAATGCGCGGCGGTAAATGCGATTTCTGCGTCAGCCACAAAACCTGCGGATTTGAGCTGCGCGGCCAAACCCGTCACGTTCATTGCCACTTCAAGCAGCGAACCAGGACTGCGCAGCGCACGCGCAACGGGCAGATCCGAATCGGTGTGAAACGCCAGCACCCGCCGTTGCTCCGGCAGCGACGCGGTGTACCACCAGCCATGCTCCGCGGCCTCGACATAGGAGCGCGAATCTCGCAGTGTGTTTTGATCACTTCCATACAGCCACACGCAGACCAGCTTGTCGTGGCGACGCCGGCGGGCGCCGAGTATTCTTGCCAACGTGGCTGCGCGACCGCTTGCATCGATGAGCGTTCGGGCCTGCAAGGCGCATTTGCCTGCTGGAGTGTCAAGTGACAATTGCCAGCCTTCATCGATTGCTGTGACCGACAAGACCGTCCCCGCCGTCAGCAGCGCCGCGCCACGGTTGACTGCTTCGCCGCGCAACCAGGATTCGAATCGAGCACGATCGAGGTGCCAGCCTTGACCATCCGGATCAGTGAGGAAATTCCGCTCCGCCGCGATGCCGCTCCACAACGAGCAATTGCCATGGCACATCGCGTGGCCTTGGCCTAAGAAAGCATCCCATAAGCCCATATCGACCAGCAGGCGACGCGCAGCGGGAGGCAACGACTCGCCAATGCGCTGAATCGGCGCGACCCGCCGATCAACGAGCAACACTTGGCGACTAGCGGCGAGGTTCAGCGCAGCGATCGCACCAGCAGGGCCGGCCCCAAGGATCACTACGTCATTGCGCAACACCTTCAGTTTCGCGGGTGACTCAAATGCCGCGCCTTTTCCGTGGTACTCAGATCGATATCCTCGAAGTCCTCCGGCACTCCGGCAGAGACGGCAAACATCAGCTCCGTGATTGGCGCGGGCGGAAGTTGTTCCACTTCCATCGTTGCGGGAAAGTCACTACTGCCCGTGAGTCCTTCGCGGACCTCGACGATTCCCATCTGGGCGATATCATTAATCATGTTGTTGATTTGATCCTGATAACTGATCTTGCCAAGCGGTCGGATCCAGGAAGCCCGTTTGGCAAATGCGCTCAGGCGTTCGGCAAGGGGCGTAGATTCATTCATCACCGCTTCGTACGAGCGCTGCGTCATCACCTGATTGGGCACACGGGCCGGCCAAAACGTCGGCACGTAAGGGTCATAGCTCTTGTCATAGGCCGATCTGCAGCTTGCGGTGTCGGTCTGCCAGGGCACCGCCATCCAGCGCGACACTCCGCCGGGACCCTGTGCGCTGCACGGCCCGACAAAATTATCCGCCGTGAGCATCCCCCCGTAGTCCGGCTCGATCCAGTCTTTGGCTTGGTGCGCGAGGCGAAACGGTGCCATGTACAAGGTCGCCTGCCGCATCGGCCACGTCATCTCGCAGCCTGGATGAAATGCATCGGCGAGACAAAACTCCATTGCCGCCCGAGTGAGCATGTCGGGTTGATCGGCAATTGGCAACTCTTCGATGCATCGCCACGGACGCGCCGCCGGATCGTAGTCGGCGATGAAATCGCCGCTGGCCCATTGTCCGAGCATCCGCAATTGAAGATTGCTGAGCGCCACATTTTGGTGAGGAACATCTGCCGCCGGAACCGCCATCGCGTCACCGTATAGCCAGGGCCAGGGCGAAGGCGCCCAGGCGTCTCGTCCAAACTGTCGAAACTGATTGAACACGGTCTGGCGCCACTCCTGGANNCCGCCTGGCTGAAGGGCGAACTGCCCCCCCAGCCAAATGCGGCGGCAAAGGCGGCATTGACCCACTGCAGGCGTGAAAGGCGCTCAAAGACGGGACGGATATCGTTCTGGAAGGAAGGCATGGCGGGAGCGGCCAAACTGCCCTGCATCACAAAGAGATCACGCATCAGGTCCCACATCGTGCGCA
>PLYG01000296.1 GCA_003153335.1 Betaproteobacteria bacterium
TGCACCAGATGACCACCGGGGCTTCGAACGACTTCGAGCGTGCGACTGCTATGGCGCGCGACATGGTGATGCGCTTTGGCATGAGCGATCTGATGGGCACGATGGTTTACGCCGACAACGAGGGCGAAGTGTTCCTTGGACGATCGATCACCAAGACGACCAACATGTCCGAGGCCACGATGCAAAAGGTGGATTTGGAGATCCGGCGCATCATCGATGAGCAGTTCTCGCTCGCCCGCCGCCTGCTCGAGGAAAACCGCGACAAGGTCGAACTGATGGCCAAGACCCTGCTCGAATGGGAAACCATCGACGCCGATCAGATCGACGACATCATGGCAGGCCGGCCGCCGCGTCCGCCGNNCTCCCTCACCCTCAGTCCCTCTCCCCCAGGGAGAGGGAAGTTGTGGGCCACTGAACGGCCTATTCGAATCCCCGCGTTATACCGACGTACGACAGAGACGCAGTGCGATATCTTGATGCCGGACTCTATAGACTGACCCTGGACCGTCCGCTGGTGATGGGCATAGTCAACGTTACGCCCGATTCATTTGCCGATGGCGGCCGTTATGCCAGTTTTGAGGCGGCTCATGCGCACGCCAGGCAACTGCTGGCGGAGGGTGCCGACATCCTCGACATCGGCGGGGAATCGACGCATCCCGGTGCGGCGTCGGTCAGTGAAGAGGAAGAGAAGGGGCGTGTCATGCCGTTGCTCGAACGCCTGGTGGATTGCGGCAAACCCGTTTCCATTGATACCCGCAAGCCCCGGGTGATGCGGGCCGCGATTGCTGCCGGTGCCGCAATGATCAACGACGTCGACGCGATGCGCGCGCCCGGCGCGCTCGAAGCGCTCGCCGGGTCGGATGCGGCGGTGTGCCTGATGCACATGCAAGGGCAGCCGGGCACGATGCAACAGGCGCCACAATATGGCGATGTGGTAGCCGAGGTCTTCGCGTTTTTGCGTGATCGGGTGGCCGCGTGCCGCGCGGCCGGCATCGCCGAAGGCCGTCTGGTCATCGATCCAGGCTTCGGCTTCGGGAAAAATCTCGAACATAATCTGGCGCTGCTGCGCGGCCTCGATCGCTTCAATCAGCTTGGCCTGCCGATACTCGCCGGCCTGTCGCGCAAGACCATGCTGGGCACGCTGACGGGCCGCCCCGTGGATCAACGGGTGCATGCAAGCGTGGCTGCAGCGCTTGCGGCTGCGGCCCGAGGTGCCGCAATCCTGCGCGTTCATGATGTCGCCGCGACAGTCGATGCACTCAAAGTCTGGCAAGCGGTCGGCATGGCTCCTGCCCGGATCAGGTCGGGCCCTGACTCGCAAGTGGCTACATAAAGCGTTACACAAACCAGGTTGACGCGGTCTCGGTCTTCACGCTATTTTTATGCTTATGTCATCGCTGCGTAGACGCATTCGGATTCTGGCGACGAGCGCCGCGGCAGTGCTCTGCACGTCGGTTTTCAGCGTGTCCGCGCAGGGCACCGATGTTGATCACGGCAAGCTGGTCTACAACACATGGTGCGCGGGCTGCCATGGCGCGGACCCGCGGCAATCGCAGCCTCACCTGGCCGCGAACAAGCCCGAGGTTCTCCAGAACGCGATGGATCTGGTTGCGCAAATGAACTTCCTGAAGACCGTTCTGACCGGCACCGATATCGGCGACGTCGCCGCCTACATCGGCAGCGTGGCTACGATCGGGGTACCTGTGCTGAACCCGACGCCTGGGTCGGTCGACTTCAGTTACCAGACCGTCGGCGTGCCCAGCACAGCGCAAACCCTGCTGCTGACCAATCTCGGTTCGGTCGCGCTCAACATTACTGCGATCACCGCAACACCGGCGGATTTCACCGTGTCGGGGAATTGCGTCGGCCATCGCAACCCGAGCAGCACCTGCGCGCTATCGATTGTGCTGAATCCCAGTGCAGCGGGGTCACTTGCCGGACAGGTGGCCGTCACGTTTTCGGAGTCGCCCACGCCGGTGACCGTGCCGTTGCTGGGTGCGGGTGTCCTCTCCGAGAGCACGCCGCTCCCCATCGTCGTCGAGTATTACAACCCGGATCTGGATAACTATTTCATTACCGCCGATGCGGGGGAGCAGGCATTTGTCGATTCGGGCGCCGTAGGCCGGTGGCTGCGCACCGGCAATGCCTTCCGCTCGGGCGGAACCACCAAGGTCTGCCGGTTTTACGGCAACGGGGCGACCAATCCGGCGACCGGCCGGATTTACGGCCCCAACAGTCACTTCTACACCGCCGGCCAGTCCGAATGCGACGGACTCAAGTCTGCCTACATCGTCAGCGCGCCGAGCTGGAAGTTCGAGTCGCTGGACTTCAGCACGGCGCAACTCACCGGGGCCGCGTGCGCGCCCGGTACGGTGCCGGTCTATCGCGCCTACAACAATGGCGCCACCCGCGGCATCGACAGCAATCACCGCATCACGACCAATCGCACGTCGATCGAGCAGGTGGTGGCCCGCGGCTGGATCGACGAGGGCATCGCGATGTGCGCGCCGCAGTAAATCAGCAGGCTGCCAGCATTCCGGCGGACATCCGCCGCAACCCTTACAATAGCGGCCTCATCCCGGACTCGTTATGCCCATGACCAGAAAATACTTCGGAACCGACGGCGTGCGCGGCCGTGTCGGAGAATCGCCGATCACCCCGGACTGGGTGCTCCGCCTTGGTTACGCCGCAGGACGCGTGTTGGTTGACGCGCAACCTGCAGCGCGGGACCGACCGAGCGTGCTGATAGGCAAGGACACGCGCATTTCCGGCTACATGCTCGAGGCCGCGCTCGAGTCCGGGTTTTCGGCGGCCGGTGTCGATGTTTATCTCTCCGGGCCGCTGCCCACGCCTGCCGTCGCGCATCTGACGCGCGCGCTGCGCTTGGCAGCAGGAGTCGTGATCAGCGCCTCGCACAACGGTTTCGAGGACAACGGAATCAAGTTCTTTTCGGCAGCCGGGACCAAGCTGCCCGACGCCACCGAGCTGGCGATCGAGGCCGCGCTTGAATTGCCGCTGGCGTGTGTCGCGTCCGCGGATCTGGGCAAGGCCCGCCGGGTCGCCGATGCGGCAGGGCGCTATGTCGAGTTCTGCAAGGGCACGTTTCCGGATGACCTGGATCTGCACGGTCTGAAGATGGTAGTTGACTGCGCGAACGGCGCCGGTTATCACGTGGCGCCGCCGGTGTTTCATGAGCTGGGCGCCGAGGTCATCGCCATCGGCGATCGGCCCGACGGCGTCAACATCAACGCCGGTTGCGGCGCCACCGCGCCGGAAGCGCTTTGGCAGGCCGTGCTTGCCCATGGCGCCGCCGTGGGCATTGCGCTCGATGGCGATGGCGACCGGCTGGTCATGATCGATGCCGAGGGGCACATCTACGACGGCGATCAGTTGCTGTACGTGATCGCGGCCGATCGGCATGCGCGCGGCGAGCTCGCCGGCGGCGTCGCGGGCACGCTGATGAGCAATCTCGGATTCGAACAGGCGCTCACCCGCCGGGGGATTCCATTTGCCCGGGCTGCCGTGGGCGACCGCTATGTGCTGGAACTCCTGCTTGAGCGCAACTGGGTGCTGGGCGGCGAGAATTCCGGCCACATTCTCTGCCTCGACAAACATACTACGGGTGACGCGATCATCGCCGCGCTGCAGGTCTTGGCCGTCATGCGTCGCACTGGCCGCAGCTTGCCCGAGCTCACCGCCGATTGCGCTCTCTATCCGCAGCGCATGATCAATGTGCGGACCGCGCGGCGGATCGACTGGCGGACGCGCCCGGATATCGTCCGGGCCAAGGACGCGGTCGAGACCGAACTCGCAGGTAATGGACGGGTTTTGCTGCGGCCGTCCGGCACCGAGCCGGTGTTGCGGGTCATGGTGGAAGCGCAGGACGCCGCCCAGGCGGACCGCCAAGCGCGCCAACTGGCGGCGGCGGTCGAAGAATCGGCCCACAGCGATTCCAATTGACGGTGACTGCGGACCTCGTTAGACTGCACGGGTTTTTACGGCCTCCCGCAGAGGGGGCCGTCGATCAAGCTCCAGGAGGAGGAGGTACGGGGAAGGACGGCAACGGGCCGGGCAGACCGCGCAAGACGGAACGTCCGGTTCGATGCTTTTGCGGGAGCAGTTCGATGCGCGGCGCGCACGCCGCTAAAGCTGCGGCACGTATCGGCCCTGCAGTGTTGATCCCGCGCAGCGCGCGATTGCCGGCGTCGCTCGCCGCACTGCTGTGCGTCCTCGTTGCCGGTGCATTGCCCGCGCGGGTTTCCGCGCAATCCTACAAACCCGAATACAAGCTCAGCACGGCCGTCGGGCCCGTCTATCCGTGGGGCAAGGGGGCCGAAATATGGGCGCAGCTGGTCAAGGAGCGCACGGCCGGACGAATCAGCATCAGGCAATTTCCAGGTGCCTCGGCCGTCGCCGGCGACCCCGCGCGCGAGTTCGCCGCGCTGCGTGACGGGACCATCGATCTGGCCGTGGGCTCGTCGCTCAACTGGGGGAGCCAAGTCAAGGCGCTCAACCTGTTCGCGCTGCCCTTCATGGTTGGGGACCGGAAAGCGCTTGATGCGTTGCTGCGCGGAGAGGTCGGAGCGGCGGTTTTGCGCGCGATCGAAGAGGCCGGCGTGGTTCCACTGGCATGGGGCGACAACGACTTTCGCGAAATCTCCACCACACAGCGCGCGTTGCACAGGCCGGAGGACCTTGTCGGGTTGCGAATCCGGGTCAGCGGATCGCCGTTGCCCGATGCGGTGCTGACCGCGCTCGGCGCAGTTCCGACCCGGATGAAATGGCTGGATGCGCAGAATGGAATGCTGGCGGGGACGATAGACGGTCAGGAAACGACTGCACAAGCCTTTGTCGTCACCAAGGCCCATACGCTGGGCCAGAAGCAAGTCACGTTGTGGGCGCTGGCCGCCGACCCGCTGGTATTCGCCGTGAGCCGCACAGCTTGGGATGCCTGGACGGCCGAAGATCGCGAAATCGTCCGCCAGGCCGCCGTCGAAGCCGCGAGCCGCGAGATTGAGCTCGCGCGCCGCGCCGCTGCAACCGCCGAAGCGGCCATCGCCCGTGAGCTCAAGAGCGCCGGGGTAATCGTGACCCGATTGACGCCGGATGAACGGGCTGCGTTTGCGGCCGCAACCAGGGCGGTTTTCGACAAATGGGCGAGCGAAGTGGGAGCCGACCTGGTCCTGCGCGCGCAGGACGCGATCACGGCGTCCCGCAAACCCTGACTTCAACCGTGGCTGCGGTCCTGCCGCCGATTCGTGTGGCGAATTGATGACGAAGCAGTGAGGCCTTTAGCTGACGAATCGTCCCAGGCGCACCGCGGTATCGCCCGGCTTGGCGCGTCTGCGCATGGGCATCACCAGCGCGCACGCATCGTAGGGCGTGCGGATCTCCAGCTCTCCATCGCGTGCAACCAGCGATCCCGCTTTCGGCACCACGGTCAACGTGCCGTCCTGCGGCCAGACAAAGCTGAACTGGTTGGTCCGGATCGGAACGGATGCCGTCACCTCGATGACCCGCTGGCGCGGTGCCGGCTTCGGGTCGAGATGGCGGTCGATGAAGTCCACGCCGACCAGTCCGAAGTGCCGCAAAAAGTGCAACGATGCCTGGATCGCCACGACCGGTGTCTCGAGGGTCCAGTGCTGGCCGCATTCGATCAAGAGCGCGGTGCGCGGATCTTCGGGATCGTCAAATCGCCCATAGTCGCGCAGCCGCCGGCCTGCGGTATGCCCGGCATCGACGACTATATGTTCGGGGAATCCCAGCGCCAGCGCGAGATCGACACCCTTCTTGTGCGCGCCGGCCAGCATCAGCGGCGGACAGGGATCCGACATCGAATGGATATCGAGCAGGTAGTCGACCGTATCGTAGAACCGGCGCAGTTCGCGCGCGCGCTGCAGTTCCACCGAATCGCGATCGCCATCGAGCACGGAGACCGCCCACACGCGATTGAAATCCTCATCGACAAAGCGGGACTTGAACGGCTCGTCGGGATTCCAGGTGCGAAACGCGGCGACATTGGCAAAGCAAAGCGAGAGTCTGCCACACACCGGCCGCACGTTTTCGCGCAGCAGAAAATCGAGGGCGATGGCCCCGCATACTTCGTTGCCGTGGGTCAGTGCTTGAATGGCCACGTGCGGTCCCGGATGTCCGCTGTCGAAGCTCCACACGTGCTGCAAGCCCGTATTGCCCGCGGCCCAGCGCGCAACGTCTGGAAACGCGACCTCGACCCGGTACTGGGGCAACGCCGCCGCCGATCCCTGATCCGCCATCGTCATGTGTCTTTCTGCGGGAGGTCAGGCGCGCGGGCTGCTGACCTGATCGATCAGCCGCCGCAAGAACGCCTCGCAACGCGCCACCTGTTCCAGGGTTACCCACTCGTTGGGCTGGTGCGCCTGCGCAATATGGCCGGGTCCGCAGAGAATGGCCGGGATGCCGGCATTGTGGAACAGCGAGGCTTCGGCGCCGAAGGAGACCTTGTTGAAGGCCGTGCCGTGGTTGCAGCAACGGCCCAGCTCGGCGATCACGCTGTCGGCGCCGGTATCGAAGCCAGGCAGGGCGGAAAGCTGCTCGAACCCAATGCAGGTGTCGGCGGCGACGGCGTGCATTTCGGGCAGAAAGCGCGCAGCGTAGTCTTGCAGCTCGCGCAGCAGTTCGTCGGGATCGTCGAAGGGCAGGAAGCGGAATTCGAATATGAACTCACAGTCGCGCGGCACGATGTTGAGCGCCGTGCCGCCCTTGATCGTGCCGACATGAACGGTCGTGAAGGGGACGTCGTAGTCGTGGTCTAAGCGGCCTTTCTCGCGAATGCGTTTTGCCATCGCGCGCAAATACGTGACGACTTCGCAAGCGATCTCGACCGCGTTGACGCCTTTGGGAGTAAGCGCCGAATGCGCTTCAAACCCGCGAACGCGGCACCGATACGATCGCTTGCCCTTGTGCGCGACAACGAGTTCCATGCCGGTGGGTTCGCCTACGATGCAGCCACCCGGTGCAAATCCCACATTGGCGAGATCCGCGATCAGCCGGCGGACGCCGATACAGCCGACTTCTTCGTCATACGACAGCGCGAAATGCAGCGGGCGCTTGAGACCGCGCTGCGTCATCTCCGGCACCAGCGCCAGCGCGATGGCGATGAAACTTTTCATGTCGCACACGCCGCGTCCAACCAGACGGTCGCCAACCTGCGTAGCCTGCCACGGATCGGTGTTCCAGTTCTGTCCGTCCACCGGGACCACGTCGGTGTGACCGGAAAGCACGATGCCACCATCGATTTGCGGACCGATGGTGGCAAACAGATTCGCTTTATTTCCGGCGTCGTCGAAAGTCAGACGCGACTCGATACCGTGATCGCGCAAATACGCACTGACCCATTCGATCAGCGCCAGATTCGATTCGCGGCTGGTGGTGTTGAACGACACCAGTTGCCGGATCATGGCGAGCGAAGCTGCGGAGAGTTTGGTCGATTCGATCAGGGGAGCGTTCATTGTGTTCTGCCGGGGATCGCAGTCCTCGCCGCCGTAGGCCGTTCGGGCGGTGAATCTCTGCGCAATCGTCCTTAGTAATCAAATTCCGCCAAGCTGTCAATACCAGTAGTGGGGGACTGACAGCATTCCCGGCCAAGTCCAGTATCTGTCTCACGCATGGGCACCGTGGCGCCGGCAACGGCGAATGAGTGAACCGGCAGCGGAAAGGAGGCAAGCCCCAAGCTGCGGTACCTCTCGGGTGTCCGTGCGGCAGGCAACGAGTCTCTCCTCGAGCCTACAGTGGGGGCGCCCTTCCGTTGGCGGCGTTTAACGGTTACGATCGGCCGTGAGCGGCCCGGGAAGGGTGCTTTTTTTCGGAGTGAACAATGAACGTAGCGGCGGGAATCGGCAGGCGATGGCGTGTGCAATGGCGGGCTTTGCTGCTGGCGGCTGCAGTCTCGACCGGCGCATTCGCGCAGGCCGACTTGCCACTCGACAAAATAAAACTGCCTCCAGGATTCAGGATCGAACTGGTCGCGCGGGTACCGAACGCGCGCGCGATGGCCTGGGGCGCGACCAGCGACCGGGGCAGCACGCTGTTCGTGGGTTCGATGGGCGAGGGCAAGGTCTACGCGTTGTCATTGCCCGCCGCCGGGAGCCAGGACAAGATCGTCGTCCATCGGATTGCCTCGGGCCTCAACTTGCCGGTCGGCGTCGCGTACCGCGATGGGGCGCTTTTTGTTTCGGCGGTAAGCAAGGTGCTGCGCTTCGACGATATCGATCGCAGGCTGGCCGAGCCGCCGGCGCCCAAGGTCGTGCGCGACACGTATCCGACCGACACGCAACACGGCTGGAAGTACATCGCGTTCGGTCCCGACGGCTATCTCTACGTCCCGGTCGGCGCGCCCTGCAACATCTGCGATCCGGACAGCAACCGCTACGCCAACATCATGCGGATGAAACCCGACGGCAGCGACGTCCAGGTCTTTGCGCGCGGCGTGCGCAACTCCGTGGGATTCGCCTGGCATCCGCAGACCGGCGAGTTATGGTTTACCGACAATGGCCGCGACATGCTCGGGGACGATTTGCCGCCCGATGAACTGAACCACGCGCCGCGCCCGGGGATGCATTTCGGCTATCCGTACTGCCATGGCGGCATGATCGCCGATCCGGAATTCGGCAAGCTGCATCCGTGCTCGGAATACACGCCGCCCGCGCAACGGCTGGGACCGCATGTGGCGTCGCTGGGGATGAAATTCTATACGGGCACGCAATTCCCCGCGCGTTATCGGAACCAGATCATCATCGCTGAACATGGATCATGGAACCGCAGCAAGAAAATCGGCTACCGGCTCAGCCTGGTCACCCTGGACGGCGACAAAGCCGTGGGTTACGAGACCTTTGTCGAAGGCTGGCTGCAGGGTGAGACGCCATGGGGCAGACCGGTCGACGTGCTCAATGCGCCCGACGGCTCCTTGCTGGTCTCCGACGATTACGCGGGAGCGATCTACCGGATTCGTTACGACGCGAAATAAGACCCTCCGGAGGCCGCACTGACAGGCCGCCAAGGACTATGATGACTTCCCGCGCGGAGGCAAGCGCGGAGGCAAGCGCGTAGTCATCCCCGGTCTGAAGTTGGGCGCCGTAGCGCCAGGGTGTTGCGCGGTCTTGGACTCGACGGTGAACCGTGACCAGACCCATCCGCGTCCGAACTCGATGGCTTCGCCCAACTTCAGCGAAGTGCGCGAGTCGCCGGAAATGTGATAAACGAGCAGACCGGTCTTGTAGTCGCTATGGCGAAGAATCAGCGAGCGCAACGGGGCCGGAAGAATCGCGCCCGTCGAGGGCAGATACAGCGCCACCAGCGCCGCCGAATCCGGCGCCTGTGCGCCACTCCGGGGAATCGGGTCCCGGAAATTGTCCGGCCACAGGCTAATAGCTTTCACTTCGCTTGCAATCATTTCGACGCCCAGCTCGATGCGGTTGCCCTCGAACCGCTTGACGCGGCGCACGACGCCGATCTGCCAATCCGCGGCGCCCTCCTTGCGCATGGAAATCAGCGCCCCGACGGGAAACTGGTCGGCGCTCTCGTTTTCGAACTGAATGCGGCAGTCCAGGGGGCTGGCTTCGACGATACGCCAGCGCCCGCTGCGGATCAGCGTGTCCCAGAATTCGCCGGCGTTTTCCATTTCGGCCAGCAGCTCGCGATGAATGCTGTGGAGGCCCGGCACCAGCGCGACGGGTATGTCGGCAGGCTGGCGTTCCGCCCGGCGCGGAACGCCCCTGTAGTCTGGCGCCCAGTGCGCGGCCAGCCGTTCCAGCCAGGCGATGCGTACCTTCCGGTTCAGCGCATCGCCGGCGTCGTCCGCGGCAATATCGGCCAGGCGTTTCTTGATGTGCGCGAACAACGGCTCCGGATCGAGGAACAGCGTCCGGTCGGTCACCGTGACCCCATGCGCCAAAACCAGCCCGACCAGCGAATCCGGATCCAGTGCGAACGTCGCGTGCGCCGGCTCGTCCGCCCGCAGGCGCAGCTTGTCGGAACATTCGTTCAACAGCACCGACGCATGCTCGATTTCCTGCGCAGTGAACGAACCGCTTGCCAGCCGCGCGAGCAGCAGCAGGTTCGCGTACTCGCCCTCGATGGTCGCCAGCTTGCCGTCGCGGTGCGGCGCGTAGACCGGCAACCGGTGCACGCCGGCAGCGGTCGCGTAACGGAACAGGTTGCTGGTCATCTGCCACAGCGCGGGCACCAGGTCGTCGTAACGAAACAGCCGCACGCGGTTTTGCAGATTCCAATAGCGGAACATCCCCAGCAGTACTTGCCCGAGCTGGCCGTCATTCCGGATCGCCGGCTTAGCCGCCTTGTGGGCGCGGTAGAACAGCTCGTAGGTGGCGCCGATCCAGCGCGCCGCGTCGTCGAGCTTTTTCAGCACCGCCTTGTTCGCTGTCCGATTACCGGCAAGATAGGTCTCGGTCATTTCGCGGATGCATCGATGCGCGCTGACGTCGAGCAGCAGGAACGCCGCCAGACTGGCCGAGTTGATTTTCGGGGACGCGTTGAACGAATTGATTTGGGCCAACAGCTCCTGCATCTGCTCGTCCGCATCCAGACGGGCGTTCTGCTGAATCCAGCGCTTGGTCGACCAGGTATGGGTGAGGGGATGCGCGCGGCCGCCGGACAACCGTGCAGTAACACTTGCAATGAATTCGGTCAGCATAAGCTCGATACGGTTACGCCGGACCGGCAACGCGTCCGCGAACGACTCTCCGAATAGTGCGGGCGCCCCAGGCGCCCAGCGACACGTTGAGTTATCCTACACTTTTACGCTGCGAAACAGGACGCACAATACTCCTTTTTTGCCGCAAGCCGAAGTTTACCGCCCCCAAGCCGAATCCGCCCGCAACAAAAAGGATACAGATTATGGACCAACACCCAGCTTCGCCCGTATCGGTGCAAATACCGCCTCCGCGCCATTTCATTGCCAACCGTCAAGTGGCGCCCGCCAGCGGCCAGACCATTCCGGTCATCGATCCCAGCGACGGCCGGGTATTCGCCAACCTTGCCCGCGGCAATGCCGAGGACATCGACCGCGCGGTCAAGGCAGCCGTTGCCGCCCGCGATGGCGCCTGGGGCAGGATGGCGCCGGCCGACAAGGGACGTCTGCTGATGCGGCTATCGCAAAGGATACTCGATCACGATGAGGAGCTGATGCAACTCGAATCACGCGACTGCGGAAAGCCGCTCAAACAGGCCCGCGCCGACGTGAACGCCTGCGCCCGTTACTTCGAATTCTACGCCGGCGCTCCGGACAAGCTCCACGGCGACACGATTCCGTATTTGCCCGGCTACACGGTGCTGACGTGGCGCGAACCCCACGGCGTCACCGGCCACATCATCCCCTGGAATTACCCGCTGCAGATCTTCGGACGTAGCGTGGGCGGGGCGCTCGCGGCAGGCAATGCCTGCGTGGTCAAGCCCGCGGAGGATGCATGCCTGTCGTTGCTGCGCGTGGCTGAACTGGCGGTCGACGCCGGATTCCCGCCGGGCGCGCTCAATATCGTGACCGGGTTGGGGCAAGAAGCCGGTATGGCGCTGGCCGAACATCCGGGAATCGAGCACATTTCGTTCACTGGTTCACCCGCAACCGGTTCCATTGTCGCGCAGGCCGGTGCCAAGCGGC